>JAHHLP010000471.1 GCA_018679295.1 Rhodothermia bacterium | reverse complement strand
GCCCGTACCCGGTCGACGACTTCGCGTATCGCTCCCTGGGTACTGCCCCATCCCAGTATCAGAATTTCCCCTTCATCATCGCCGTATATCTCGGGCGTTTTGAGCGTCTTCTGGAACGCTGCCAGCTTCATGCTCCTGCTCCTCGCCCCGCGCTGATTCACGCCGCGGTCGTACGCCACCTTGCCCGCCTCATTGTGAGCCAGGCCGGTCAGGGTAAACATGCCCCCAGGCTGCCCGGGGATCAGCCGTCGCGATAGACCTGTTTTGGGGTCCCAGTTGTACGGCGGTGTGCCGCGCGGGACGGGGCTCTGGTCTATCGGCGGTGCTAGCCAGTCCTGACTGAAGGTTGGCCGCGGAAACGGCTGTTGACCAGTAGCGAGGTTTGCATCCGACAACACAATGACCGGCATCCGGAACGTCTCCGCGATTTTCCTTGCGGTAAGAACCGAGTAGAAGCAATCCTCAATTGTAGCCGGAGCCATCACGACCTTTGGTGCATCGCCGTGCGTGCTAAAGAGAGCGGCCAGCAGATCACCTTGCTCGACCTTCGTCGGGAGGCCCGTGCTCGGTCCGCCTCGCTGCACATTCACGATCACCAGAGGCAGCTCAGCCATGACGGCAAGTCCGATGAGCTCCGTCTTGAGCGATATCCCGGGTCCCGAAGTGATGGTTACCGCGCACTTCCCGGCATACGAGGCTCCGATTGCGAATGCACAAGCGGCAATCTCGTCCTCGGCCTGGTGCACCATACCGCCGACGTGCTCAAAGATCTCGCTTAGATAGTGGGAAGCAGACGTGGCCGGTGTAATCGGATACATCGCGCATACCTCCATGCCGGAGGCGACTACACCCAGAGCGACGGCGACGTTTCCATTGACAACGATCTGCGGCCCATGTATCTCGGCTGGGGGAACGTGGAAGCCGAAGTCAAGATTGGCCTCGGTCCACTCGAACCCGGCGTCGAACAGGTTGATGTTGTTCTCGACGATCTTCTCGCCTTTTCGCCCAAATACGAATCGGATGTGCTCCCGTCCCAGTTCTGCGTCCCTGCCGTATATGGAGCAGAGCATGCCGAGGACGAACATGTTCTTTCCTCGCTGCGGGTTCTTCACGTGCTTCAGGGTCTCCTGCTCCATCGGCACTTCGTAGACTCTGAATCCGTCATCGACGAGTTCCTGGTAGATCCGGCCATAGGACTCGGCGATTTCGGGGTCAGGATGCGTCCGCCACTTGTCTTCAATGAGAATGATGCATCCCGGCTTGAGCGACTCGCGGCGGCCGAGGAGCACCATTTCGTTGAAGGCAACCAGAAGGTCCGCTTCGTCACCCGCGTTCGTTATCGGGAATGATCCGATGCGAATTCTGTTGCCGCTGCCGCCGGCCGCGTTGCGAGGCGGTGGCTGTATCTCCGCCGGAATGATTTCCACCGTCCAGACTCCGTTGCCCATCTTGGCGGAGACGGTTCCGAAAGCCTGTCCGGCCTTCTGGGCGCCTTCCCCGGCATCGGAGACAATTTCGACGACGTGCTGCTTGACTGTAACGACGTTCCTGGGGGGGCGTCCGTCCACCTGGCTACTTTCCGGTCCGGAAGCAGCCTTGCCTATAGACACACCCGTGTCAACAGGCGCTTGCGAGTCTGTCATTACGCGTTCTATACACTGATTGCAGTCGAGCGAATCTATCTGTCACGTAAACACATTATCGCATACTTTCTGCGTAACACAAATGGTATCAATACCCTACATCCTGTAGTGCAATCCTCTACATGTGTCGGAAATGAGTTGGAAGTCGTGGACGACGAGGTGCCCGCAAGCGCGTTGTCCATTAGGTTTGGACCGTTCGCACAACGATAATCTTCAGGCCGTTCTATCGGCATCCAATCAACCTTACTTTCTCAGTGGGGAGGGGCTCCGGTCTCCGGGTGGCTCTCTGCCGCTGAAGGCAATCTCTCACGCTGATCATCGTCCCTGGTTATGACCCAATTGCATCATCACCGAGCCGTCACCGTAGCGCTATCCTGGATTTGCATTCTCAGTCTTTCGGGCTGCTCTTCGGATCTGGGCAGCGCGATCTTCATCCATCCCGACGGAAGCAGTGCCGCTCACTGGGGTGCCGTTCGTCTGGTCGTGGATGGCCCTGATGGCATGCTGAACTGGGACAGGATGGATCACATGGGCTTATATCGAGGCCACCAGACGAACTCTCTCGGTGCCAGCTCGAATGGAGGCGCTACTATTCACGCGTACGGAGTCAAGGTGCCCTACCATTCGTATGGCATGTATGAGGACCAGCC
>JAHHLP010000139.1 GCA_018679295.1 Rhodothermia bacterium | reverse complement strand
GCCGAGGTATGTATAGGCAGATTCGAACTCCGCCTGTATTTGACTATTTATGGCTTCGATGACTGTTTTCTTCATCTCCTTGAACTCCTTTTGATCCTGGTGCCTGGCCTTGCGCCGGCACCTAAATAGGTCGGCGACCGTACATTGTATACAGACGGCAACGCCGTGTTGCACCCCGGTTGGCATCTCTCCCAAGACTTCAAACGTTCATCTCATTCTAGCCATGACAACCTGCCTACATGCTATTTGTACGCCGAGCAAGATTCTGATGCTCGTCGGTGCGTTGACCCTCTTGCACGGGTGCCGTCCCGATTCGGAAGAGGTCTCATCGAACGGGCCGCTCTTTCCGGTGGTCGATGGCGGTAAGTGGGGCTACGTAAACCATCGGGGAGAGCTCGTGATCGAGCCTCGATTCGATCGCGCGTGGCCGTTCCACGGGAATCGTGCCTTGGTCCGGGTCGGCGAGCGCTATGGCTATTCGGATCGGGCGGGTGAAATGGCAATACCTGCCATCTACACGGACGCGTGGTTCTTTTCCGAAGGTCTGGCGCCCGTCGAGAAGGACGACAAATGGGTATATATCGATCGAGACGGAAAAGTAGCGGTCGAACCTGACTTCAATCTCGAGGCATCGTTTCTCGAAGAGGACGGCGTCCCCAGGCCCGAACTGGGTCGAAGACGCATCGGAGACTCCTACGGCTATGTAAACAACGCCGGCGACGTTGTTATCGAGCCGCAATACAACCAGGCCTGGAACTTTGTTGAGGGAATGGCGCGAGTCCGCATCAACGGGAAGTGGGGGTTCATAGACCCGAAAGGAGAGCTTGCAATCCCTGCTAGCTACGATCTGGCATGGGATTTCGCCGATGGCTTGGCACTTGTCGAGGTGGACAGCATGTACGGCTACATAGACAAGTCGGGGGCCTACATCTGGGAGCCTACGCGCTGACAGCCGGCTCCTGCACACAGAATCAAATCCGGATTGGTCACGGTATACGAAGTTCGGTACTCGCACGTTTACCGAACCCGTAATCACTTTTCTGCGCACAATCTGAATGGCCAATCCACGAATACTCTGGGCCGACGACGAGGTCGACCTTCTTAAGCCACATATCCTCTTCCTCGAATCGAAGGGCTACGACGTCACCAGTGTGACGAATGGCGCAGATGCCGTCGAACGAGTTCGAGGTGAGCGGTTTGAGGTCGTCCTGCTTGACGAACAGATGCCCGGGATGGATGGGCTGGAAACGCTCGCGGAGATCAATCAGATCATGCCGGAACTGCCTGTGGTCATGATCACCAAGAGCGAGGAAGAGCGCATCATGGAGGAGGCGCTCGGACACCAGATCAGCGACTACCTCACGAAGCCCGTCAACCCCAGCCAGGTGCTGCTCACCTGCAAGCGGATTCTTGATCGGAAGAGGCTGCGCAACGAGCAGGTGTCCCAAAGCTATCTGCAGGCCTTCAACGAAATCACTACTGCTCTCTCAGAGGCGCTGTCGGTCGACAAGTGGATAGATCTGTACACGCGCCTTGTTCGATTTGATCTCGAAATCCAGGGGGATGAGGGCGTTCGGCAAATCTTGGAGGACCAGTACCGTGAGGCGAACCGAGCGTTCGGTAAGTATGTCGAGGATAGCTACGAGGAGTGGATACGCCGGTCGGATCAAGCCCCCAACGAGAACCGCCCGCTGCTCTCACACGAGGTTGTGAAGACGGCAGTGATACCCGAACTCGGCAAAGATCGACCGGTCATCTTCTTCGTGATCGACTGCATGCGGTACGACCAGTGGATCATGTTCGAGCGTCTTCTCGCCCCGTACTTCGACACGGAGATGAGTTTCCATTTCTCGATTCTCCCGACCGCCACGCCCTACTCGAGAAACGCCATCTTCAGCGGACTGTTGCCCCGCGATCTTGCCCAAAAGTATCCCAAAATCTGGGCGGACGGTGAGGAGGATGAATACAGCCGAAACCGCGACGAGGAATCGTTCCTGCAGGACCAACTGAAACGCCATCACCTCGACAGCCGGTTGCGCTACGACAAACTCGTCGGGACCGCGGACGGGCGCGAGTTCGCGCAGAGCGCACATGACCTCCTCCAGCACGACCTTAGCGCCGTCGTCGTCAACTTCGTCGACGTACTCGCGCACTCGCGTTCCGACTCGGCGGTCCTGAAGGAGATCGCACCGGACGAACGCGCCTACCGCGACCTTACGAAAACCTGGTTCCAGCACTCATGGCTCTTCCAGGCATTCAAGGACCTTGCTACGACCGACTGCACCATCGTCGTAACAACGGATCACGGGGCGGTCCGCAGCCTCCATGCAGCAAAGGTCATCGGCGATCGACACACATCGACAGCATTGCGCTACAAGTACGGCAGAAACCTGAAATGCGATAAGCGGCACGCCATCTTTGTCCAGAATCCCGAATCTTTTGGACTGCCAAGCACGGGAATCAATTCCAACTTCATCATCGCGAAAGAAGACTACTATTTCGTCTACCCCACGAATTACAATCAGTATCTCAACAAGTACCGGGATACGATGCAGCATGGTGGCGCATCCATGGAAGAGGTGATCCTTCCCATTATCCGAATGCAGCCAAAATCGTGAAGCCATCCGGGAAGGATGCTGAGGTGGTGCTGCAGGGTATCGTGCCTTCGGATACCGCTTCCCCCGAGGCTACCCAGGCCTTGGGACGAGAACTAGGAGCGAGGCTGACGTCCGGCGCGATAGTTGCCCTTTACGGCGATCTCGGAGCCGGCAAGACCCAGCTGGCCAAGGGCATCTGTAAGGGCGTCGGCATCAACCCGGAAACCGTATCGAGCCCAACGTTCACCCTCATCAACGAATACTCGGGAGGCGACTTGTCAGTGTATCACATCGATGCATACCGTCTCAAGACACTCGACGAGTTCCTTTCGCTTGGCTATGAAGACTACTTCTTCGGCGATGGGATAACGTTGATCGAATGGCCGGAACGAATCGAAGGCGTCCTGCCGCCAGAGACGATCCGACTTCGTCTCGAGCACCGCGGGCGCGACTTACGGCACATCGCGATCTACGACGAATCTGAGGGTTCCTGATTAACGTGGCCTCTGGAAAACCTGGACATTCCGCGGCGATGGAGTTCCTCCTAGCACTGCCAAGGTTCGCAGACCGTGGAGAGGAGGCCTATCGACCGGGGCTGGATCGGATTCGCGGACTCCTTGCGGAGTCAGGAAACCCACAAAGAGACTATCCGATCATCCACGTCGGAGGCACCAACGGTAAGGGATCGGTGGCCTCGTTTGCCGCTTCTATCCTGACTGCCGCCGGCCTACGAACTGGCCTGCATACGTCGCCCCACCTGCTCGAAGTCGGCGAGAGAATGCGCGTGGATGGAACCGCCGCCGATGAGAAGTGGCTTGCTGCCCGGGTTGCCGAGCTTGAGCCAGCCATCGCCCGCATCGCGCCAAGTTTCTTCGAAGTGACTGTCGCGCTAAGCCTCCTCTATTTCTCTGAGAAAGAGGTCGATGCGGCGGTGGTCGAGGTCGGACTTGGCGGTCGCCTCGACGCTACCAACATCGTCGATCCGATAGTGTCGGTGATCACGAATGTCTCTCTGGATCACACGGACATACTCGGAGATACCATCGAGCAGATCGCCGCGGAAAAAGCGGGCATCATCAAGCCTCGGGTGCCGATCATCACGGGCGCGGCCGGACCGGCGGAATCCGTGCTTCGCCAGATCGCAAGTGATCGGTCCGCACCCTACGAGAGCGTGCGCGAGTCCTGTCGCGCCGAGGTCATTGAATCGTCGCTTCGGGGGGCAACGGCGACCCTGCACCTTCCGGATCGCACGTGCGAAGCGGTTCGGCTCGACCTTCCCATGAACCACCAGATCGCGAATGCCCTACTTGGTGCGCGCTCGGCGCAGTACCTGTTGGACGCTACCAACACAGCATACAGCGAGTCAACAATTGCTGATGGTATCCGAGACGTGCGTCGCCGGTCGGGATTGAAGGGAAGATTCGAGATCCTCGCGGAGCGCCCACTCGTAATAGCCGACGTGGCTCACAACGTCGAGGGCATATCGGCATTGGTGAGGCATGTCCAGCGGCATACCGACGGTGGCCATCTCCACATGTGCATCGCCCTGATGAAAGACAAGGACGCAAGCGACCTGCCGCAGATTCTTGCAGACCTGGAAGTGCGTGTGCTCACCGCATCTGTGGATTCCGCGCGCGCCCGCGGATCGGAGGAGCTATCCCGCTTGCTTAAGCACCCGAATCTACAGGTCGATAACCTCGGTACCGTCAGTAACGCAATCGAGGCGTTCTTCCGTCACAGCACTGCGAACGATGTTCTCATCGTGACTGGATCACACCTCGTCGTTGCCGACGCCCTGCGATACGCGGCAAGGCAGGCGGTTTTCGGTGAAACCCCGCTGACAGGGCCGCGTTAATATCGACAGCCTACCTTTTCAGCAGGAGATTCGTGAGCCGTTCCCGAAACGGCGTCCTCCTACTGATCGAAGATCTTAACCGTCGACGCGACGGATAGATGTTGTTTTTCTAACCAGAAGCCCTATCTTGCGCGTGATTAACACTTCACGTGCAGACAGTGCACTAGCGACGGCGCCATGGCGCTCCTCGTCGCACCAATCGTCAGAATAGCTCTCCTAAGTTAGTCTCCCGCCTCAACGAAGAGGCATACCCTCCGACCAGATCACCGCGTCACCGGATCACTTTGTGCGATCCTACGGCGCCTCCTCGCACAGCAATATTTCCCCGACAGGTATGACCGATTCGACTGCGGAACTCACCTCCGGATGACCACCGGTTGCACACCGCGGTCGGATTCAAAACAGCGAACCCATGAACATCTCCGAACTGAACGAACAGAAACTCCCCGACCTTCGCGACATGGCGAAGAAAATGGGCCTCGCCGGTTTCTCGACCATGAAGAAGCAGGATCTGATCTATAAGATTCTGGAGGCGAATGCGGAAAAGGCCGCCGACGGCCGTAAGCGCGACGCCGAGTCGAGAGACTGGTCGCGTTCAGACAACGGTTCCGAGAAGTCGCAGAAGTCGCAGAAGTCGGCGCCATCGGATTCCCGAAAGAGTGAGCGGGAAAATCGAGGCGAAGCCGAAACGCAAGACGCGCGATCGGAGCCGAACGACGGTGGCAGCAACGAAGGTGAAGTTCATCGGGAACCGTCGGACGACGTCAACCAAGACTCTCGAGATCGCGACACCGCGGACCGCAACGCACGCAGGGATTCGCGCGATGACCAGAACCGCAGCGATCGCGACGATAGAAATCGCGACCAAAGGAATCGCGGTGACCGCGACGACCGCCGAAGGGACGGAGATCGCAACCGTGGCCGCCGCGGCGATAAGCCGGACGACCGCCGAACGGAGGGGAGATCAGAGAACCGTGGCGATCGGCGAAGTCAAGGTGATCGCAATCGGGGCGAAGGCCAGGACCGTGGCAACCGCGACGACCGCGGCAATCGAAATGACCGCGGAGACCGAAATGACCGCGGAGACCGCGACCGGGGAGATCGGAACGATCGCAACAAGGGGAACAACCGCAACCGTCGGCGGGACGGCAACCGCCGCAAAAAGGATAACCGACGGGACAACCGCGGACGCGAGGAAAAACGCCAGAAGATCTACGAGGGCCGTCCCGAATACATGGCCAATCACGATCCGAACAAGACGGATCTGGATGGCATGATCCGGAAGGTAGGCGTACTCGAGGTACTTCCGGACGGATACGGATTTCTTCGCTCCGCAGAATACAACTATCTGCCGAGCCCGGACGACATCTACGTGTCTCCATCACAGATAAAACGGTTCAGCCTGAAGCTTGGAGACACCGTCGACGGCGAGGTTCGGCCGCCAAAAGAAGGCGAGCGGTTCTTCGCTCTTATCCAGGTCAACACGGTTAATGGACGAGAGCCCGCCGAACTCGAGGAGCGGCCAAGTTTCGACTACCTGACGCCGCTGTATCCGGAGAAACATCTGAATCTCGAGACTAAGGCGTCGGAGTTCAGCACGAGAATTCTCGACCTCTTTTCGCCCATCGGGATGGGACAACGCGCGCTTATCGTTGCTCAGCCGAAGACCGGAAAAACGGTGTTGCTGCAGAAGATGGCGAATGCGATTCACGAGAACCATCCGGACGTGTACCTGATGATTCTACTGGTCGATGAACGCCCGGAAGAGGTGACCGACATGCAGCGGAATGTGTCGGCGGCCGAGGTAATCTCGTCGACCTTCGACCAGGATCCCGAGCGCCACGTTCAGGTCGCTGACATCGTCCTCGAGAAGGCCAAGAGACTCGTCGAAGCCGGCCAGGACGTGGTCATCCTGCTCGATTCGATCACGCGTCTCGCGCGCGCCCACAACGCTGTCATGCCCAACACGGGCAAAACACTGTCCGGCGGTCTTGAAGCGGGTTCGCTTCGTGGACCGAAGCGCTTCTTCGGCGCCGCTCGAAATGTCGAGGAAGGCGGTTCGCTCACGATCGTCGGCACCGCGCTGATAGACACGGGAAGCCGCATGGACGAAGTAATCTTCGAAGAGTTTAAGGGGACGGGCAACTCGGAGTTGGTCCTCGATCGGACGCTGTCGGACCGCCGCATCTTCCCTGCGATGAATGTCATCAAGTCGGGCACGCGGCGCGAGGAGCTCCTCGTACCGGAAGCCAAACTGCAGCGAATCTGGATCCTCCGAAAGCTGCTGGCAGACATGGACGCGCTGCAGGCAATGACCTTCCTGCTCGACAAAATGCGCGGCACGCACGACAATGACGAGTTCTTAATAACAATGAATTCCTAGGTGCTGTCGTACCAACCTTAAACGGTCCGCCGCACCTCGCGGTGGACCGTTTTTGTTTCGAGCGACCAGGATGGCGATCAACTCCGCACCGAGACCGATACGATGTCTTCTCTTCGACATGGACGGCGTCCTTGTCGACGTCTCAAGATCCTATCGACGAGCCATCCTTGACACTGCATCGGAGTTCCTTGGAAAGCCCGTAGAGCCTATCGCGGTGCAGGAGTACAAAAACCGCGGCGGATACAACGACGACTGGGAGCTCACCTACGCACTCATCAAAGACCGCGGCGGGAATGCCACACTAAATGACGTGGTCGACGCCTTCCAGAGACGCTATGTCGGCACCGACTTCGCCGGCTACATTCGCGACGAGCCTCCGCTCATCGACCGTGCGACGCTCCGCGCGATGGGCAGCCTCGCCACTCTAGGCATCGTAACGGGAAGGCCTCGTGCTGAGGCTGCGTGGACGATGGAGTACCGTAGCTGGAGCGATTGCTTCGACGTGCTAGTGGCCCGCGAGGATCAAGGGGATCAACCCAAACCCCACCCCTATCCGCTCATTCGGGCATTTGAGATGCTCTCCGAACAGGGCCTGATTCACTCTGCGGCCGACTCCGCATACGTAGGTGATACCGTGGACGACATGAGGGCTGCCGTTGCCGCAGGCATCTTGCCGATAGGGTTTGTGCCGCCGTACCTGCACGCCACCAAGCATGGGGAAGTTCTAAAGGCGGCGGGCGCAAGTCAGGTACTGACCGACCTGTCGGACCTCACATTGCTGCTGAAAGATGATTGAGTACAGCGACCCGACGAGGGTTAGTTCGCCACGCCAGGCGCACCGTCGGGGGAAGGCTCCGCAAGGTAGTAATAGACCATCCACGCCATGAACGCGATCGCGACCGAGGCCACCAGCGTGTTACTGATGTAACCGTATTCCGTGTAGGTGACACCGGCGAGGGCGGAACCGAGGCCCATTCCCACCTGCCCGATGGCGATCGCCAGACTCATGAGCATGCCTCTTCGTTCGTCCGGCACGATTGCCGTCATCAAGGACTGAAGTGGTGAAATGCGAAGCGCAAACATTACCATTGCGCCGGCAAAAATGAGATAGGCAAACCAGATGCCGTCGATAACATAGGTGGTCAGAATCATGACCACTCCGAGACCGATGCAGGATGCAATAATCAGCGGCTTGCGGCCTACCTGATCGGATAGCCGGCCCGCAATCGGGCTGCTGATAACGTTTGCCAGTCCGCCCACGAAGAACAGCGAGGCAATTTCTGTCCCGCTAACGCCGACGACATTCTCCAGCCACGTGGGCAGGTAGATGACGTAGAGGCCGAGGCTGAGGAACATCAGCAGGTATATGATGGAAACGGCGCGCACCTGCGCGAGCTTGAGCATGTTGCGGTATCGCAGTATCGACGACTTGATGGTCAGACGACCCTGTTCGCGTTGCACATCTGGTTGTGGGACAAACAGCCAAACCAATAGCGTCGCAAATGTCATCGTGATTGCAAACATCAGGAAGGGCCACCGAAAACCGAACTGATCCGCAAGGATCTTACCCACCGGTATTCCAATAATCTGCCCGACAGCCATCCCGCTCATCACCCATCCGTTTGCCCAGCCACGGCGAGTGTACGGAAAATAGTCGCCCACGTACGCGACGGCCGCTCCGCTCAGCGATCCTCCAGCTGCACCTGCAAGCGCTCTCACCGACACCATCGATATGTAGGAGTTGGCGATGCCGTGCAAAGCGAGCGCGAATGCCATGAAGCCGCAGCCAAAGAGCAGCACTCTCCGGCGGCCCACCTTGTCCGAGATCGGTCCGATGATCAGCGCGACTATACCGAGCATGACGGTATATGACGTGATCAACAGACCCTGAAGTGACTCGCGGATATCGAGCGCTTCGCTGATCTCGGGGAGGATGGGCGAGACGATGATGACCTGCGCGCTGGCCGAAAACATCATCAGCCAGAGCGCTCCCAGAATGAAAAAGTCGTTGGTCGGGCGGCGAGACAAGGTAAGACCAGTGTTAGGGAGCCAGCGCGGGTCGCGTCATGATACGAAAGACCTCTCGGTCGGGTGCATCGATGAAGACGGGGCAACCGGCGATACAAATTCCGCGCCGAGAGGCCAGCCGAAAGCATGAAGATCCCATGGCGCAGGCACCCTTAACAGAAGGATAAAACTGAGATAACATTGGCCTAACCGGACGCCATTAATCTAGCCGATCAATAAAGCAATCGGGCGATTCGACCCTTTCCAACGCCTGATTAGTCGTTGTGACAAACAGAATAGGCAAAACATTACCTCTTCCGCCAAAAGGCCCATCCAGGGTACTCAAAATGAAGAAATGGTACGGCTCCACTTTTAGATCGCTGTCGTTGATTTATTGCGGTCTATTGGTCCTAACGCTTCCCGCACAGGGCCAGTCGAGCAAGGCAGCCTCGGGAACTGTCACCGGTATTATTGTAGACGGCGCCACAGGTGAAACCCTCATTGGAGCCAACGTCGTGCTCGAAGGGACACTGATCGGAGCTACGACGGATCTCGACGGCCGCTATACGATAACGGCGGTTCCGGAGGGACTCCACTCGCTCGTGTTCTCCTACATCGGGTACACACCACAAACTGTTCGCAACGTCGAGGTCAAAGGTGGCGAGGTCACACGCATCGACCTGGCGCTCTCGCCCGAGACAGTTGGAATGG
This sequence comes from Rhodothermia bacterium, assembly GCA_018679295.1. Taxonomy (GTDB): domain Bacteria; phylum Bacteroidota; class Rhodothermia; order Rhodothermales; family JABDKH01; genus JAHHLP01. Next base: position 3,300 of record JAHHLP010000139.1, on the reverse strand, counting down.
AGGAGGTAATCGTAGAGGCACGAGCCATTCGAAACAACGAAGCGGTACTGTTGAAGGACCGACAAAAGGCGCTTGCAGTGAGCGACGCCATCAGCGCTGAAGCGATCAGTAAGTCCGGCAGTTCCAATGCGGCCGACGCTATGGAAAAGGTGACAGGCGCTTCGGTCGTGGGCGGAAAGTACGTATATGTTCGAGGCCTCGGCGAGCGTTATTCATCGACCCATCTGAACGGAGCTGAGATGCCAAGCGCTGACCCCGATAGGAAGGCAGTGCAATTCGACCTCTTTCCGGCCAATCTTCTGGATAACATCGTAACCGTAAAGACCTTCACGCCCGACAAGCCAGGCAATTTCAGCGGCGGCCTCGTCGATATTTCGACCAAGGCGTTTCCCGAAGAGCTTGATGTCAAGTTTTCGGCAAAGACTTCTTTCAATTCCGGGACGCACTTCGGAAATGACTTCCTCACGTATCCGGGAGGCAGCACCGACTGGCTGGGCATCGACGACGGGTCGCGAGGCCTGCCGTCGCTTCTCTCCGACCCCACCCTGGTGATCCCATCGGCGCAACGTGCAAGGCGAGATGCCGACTTGGCTAGCACACTCGATGCGGTCTCAAAATCATTCAACAGCGTGATGTCGCCACTGGCGTCAACGGCGCCGACAAACTCGAGCTACTCACTGTCGATAGGAAGCAGAACGGATCTCATTAGACGGCCTCTGGGATTCGTTGTAAGCCTGACGTACAACCGGAGCGCATCCTCCTACGACAACGGCAAGACCGGCCGCTACTCGTTCACCGGATCCGACCTCGCTACGGATCTCAACCTCAATGACGCACTCGGCTCGCAGGAAATCAGCTGGGGTGGAATCGCCAATTTGAGCTATCAGTTCAGCCCGCGACATGAGATGGGGCTGAACACGCTGTATTCCCGTTCAGCCGAGTCTACCGCGCGAATCCAGGAAGGGCTCTGGCCGAAAGAACTTGGTGACGATCCCAACTCAATCCGAACGAACCGCTACCTGCTCTACACCGAGCGAGAGATGTACTCGTTTCAGTTGCGCGGCAAGCATTCCTTCCCGTCGTTGGCGGGCACATCCGTTGAGTGGAATGCTTCCAACGCGCGAACACTGCAAGATGAGCCGGATCGCAGATTCTTCGCCTCAACCCGCCGGATAATCGGAACCAACGAGGTGCTCTCGGCTAGCTCATCCGGATTCTCGGATCCCTCCCGGTACTTCAGGAATCTCGACGAGAACACGCAAAACGCCAAGCTTGACATCTCCGTGCCGTTCAAGAACTGGACGGGTACGAAGGCCCGAATAAAGATTGGTGGAGCGGTTCAAAGCGCCGACCGCGATTTTCGGGAGCGGGTCTTCTCGTACAGCTCGAGCCCTGACATTCGATTCGAAGGCAACCCTGAAGGTTACTTCGCGACCGGCAACATGGGCATCGTGGCAGTCGACACGCTCAGAAAGCGATTCGAATTCGGACACGTCATCTCCGACGATTCCAAACTGCGTAACAACTACGACGGCTCACGCGACATCAACGCTCTATACGCGATGATTGAGCTTCCCATCACACGGGCATTCAAGCTCGTTGGAGGTGCTCGTATCGAAACAACAGACATTCGCGTAGCCAGTCAGGACTCGTCAGTCGGCATCGGGCAGCTGGATCGCAGCGATATTCTGCCATCGGTCAACGCCGTCTATTCTATTGGCGAGGACATGAATCTGCGCGCCGCGTATACGAAAACGCTTGCGCGGCCGACCTTCAGAGAAATCGCTCCTTTCGAAAGCTTCGATTTCACCGTAGGCGACTTTCGAATTGGCAATCCCGAGTTGGACCGGACCCGGATTACCAACTATGACCTGCGATGGGAGTGGTTCACGAGACCGGGAGAGATCATAGCAGTCAGCCTTTTCTACAAGGATCTCGATAACCCCATCGAAGAGGCCATTGTGTGCGGAACGAACGGTCAGTTGCAGTACCAGAACGTAGACCGTGCCAGCGTGTATGGAGCGGAGCTGGAAGTCCGAAGCGCGCTCGACTTCGTCTGGGACAGGCTGTCGAATTTCTCGACCGGCGTCAACTTCTCACTCGTGAAATCGGAAGTCGACATCCCTGAAGGCGAGCTCGTTGCCCGGCAAGCCGTGAATTCTGACATAGGAGATTCGAGGGAGTTGCAGGGGCAGTCGCCGTATATCCTCAATGCCGACCTGAGCTACGACAACCAGAAGAGCGGAACATCCGTAGGTGCCTTCTTCAACGTTTTTGGCAGGAGGCTTTCGAACGTGTCGCTTGGCGGAACTCCTGACGTGTTCGAGAGGCCGAGTCCTCAGCTCGACCTCTCCACGTCGCAACGACTTCACCGAAACTGGTCGGTTAACGCCTCGATTAAAAACGTCCTAAACACATCACGAAAGTGGTCGCATCTGTTCGAGGGCGACGAGTTCGTTTACCAGGAATACAATAAGGGCCAGACGTTTAGCCTTGGCGTGACGTTCAGGAACTAGGTTACCTAATCGTTAAGCCTTCGTCTGTTAACACAGACGTAAAACGAGGGAGAAGGTACACACGTACTTTCTCCCTTTCTCTTTGCTAGACAACGACTTCAACTCAATCAATCAGATGAGGACGCATCACAAAATGCGACTACGAATTTCCCTTATGGCACTGCTGTTCGGTGGGATCCTTGCAGCGGCCGGTACCGCCCGCGCCCAAGTCACGGTGAGTGCCGACATCACTTCGAGTACGACCTGGACGTCGAACAACGAGTATCTGCTCGACGGCCTGGTCTTTGTCGACAACGGCGCTACGCTGACCATCGAGCCGGGAACCGTCATCAAAGGCCTCGAGGATATCAACATCACCACCGGTGAGGGTGCCTCCGCGCTCGTCATCCGGCGCGGGGCAAAGATCAACGCCGTCGGGACGGCCAGCCAGCCGATCGTCTTCACCAGCGAACTCGATGACGTCAACGACCCCCTCGACCTCGACCAGCGTGACCGCGGACTCTGGGGCGGACTCATCCTGCTCGGACGCGCCACCACGAACGAACCGACCACCGACAACCAGATCGAGGGCATACCAACCAACCTCAATGCCCTCTACGGCGGAACCGACGATGCCGATAACTCCGGCACGCTCAAGTACGTCTCGATCCGCCACGGCGGCTTCTCGATCTCCGGCGTCGAAGGCGACGAGATCAACGGCCTCACCCTCGGCGGCGTCGGCAGCGGCACGACCATCGACTACGTCGAGGTCTACGCCAACTTCGATGACTGCTTCGAGTGGTTC
>JAHHLP010000389.1 GCA_018679295.1 Rhodothermia bacterium | reverse complement strand
CGCTGGCGGTGTTGTTCCATCAGTATCAGAAGCATCATTGGCTAGTCGACGGTCCACAATTCCGAGATCTGCATCTTTATCTAGAGGAGTCGTACTCCGAGGTGCAAGAGAATCTCGATGAATTGGCAGAACGTATTACCATCCTCGGCGGGATACCCTCTAGCAGTCCAAAGGCACAAGCAGACGTGTCGTATGTCCAGCATGAGGAGGAGGGCGGTCTACGCGTTCGGACAATGTTGAAGCATGATCTCAGTGCGGAACAGGCTATAATTGCCCGTCTTCGCGACAGCATCGAGCGTGCCTCGGCTGGCAAGGATTTTGGAACTGAGCGACTCTTGAAATCAGTGCTGTACGCCGCTGAAAATAGAGCCCATCATCTGGATCACTACCTGGAAGCCAACAGTCTGGCGCCCTCGTCGGAATCGACAAATGGAGTGTTGCACGGTTGATTCCGCGCAACGAGCTACCGCATGAGAAGCCGCTCTGACGACGAGCGCGCTCACCTTAGACGGGCATCAGAAAGGACTAAAGCACTGTCCTCTCTGGTGCCCGTTCTGTATGTTGCAAAGAAGGCATCCCGATCAAACCGACCCTGCGGTCATCACGCTATGCTGAATCCATCAGAAGACTGGAGTCGATCACACGACCTCGCTCTCGTCTACGTTGCACTTGCGTACGGTACCGATTCGAATCTCTCGGACGATGAGTTGGAAACCACGGTACAAGCCTTGTGTGCGTGGCGCCCGGACCTCGATGAGGAAACGATGCGGGAAGTCGCGTTGGAAGCACTTGCTGTCTTTCTGGACGCCAATTCGTCCGACGAGGTTGTAGCGGCCATCGATCGACTCCGCAAGTCTTTATCAGAGGAAGAGCGAGAGAAGGCGCTGAATGATATCGTGTCGATCGCTCGTGCGGACGGCATTGTGATTGGTCGTGAACGCACATTCATTAGTCACGTAGCGGGGGCATGGGGGGTCAAACGGCAGGCGGCTGCGCTTCTCCAGCAAGCGTCACCCGACGAGCTGCGCGATGATTGGAATCTATTGCACGACCTGGGACTCTTGTACATCGTGCTGGCCCACAGTAGTGACAACGAATTGAGCGATTCGGAAATCGCAGCGATGGTGGAGCGACTGAGCCAATGGCAGCCCGAGCTTAACGAGAGTCAGATTCGCGACATTCTTAGAGAGTCTTTGCAGTTCTACTCCAAGGGGCCCGGGGTTGAGGAGATCCGGAAATCGGTTTCATCACTCAAGCAAGCACTGCCATACCTGCAGCGTGTGGCGGTACTGGATGACATGATTTACATCGCTGAATCCGACGGGGTTGTGTCGGACAGCGAGCAGGAAATTATGTCGTCACTGTCGCAAGCCTTCGGTGTTCAGGTTCGGCTTGCGGGCCAGCATGACTAACGATTTGAATCCTCGTTGTCGGAATCGGCATGTTGGGGCCGTGTGCGTGGATTGCCGCCCCATTGGGTGTCGCTAGTACCCGATTCTCTGCCCATCTCGGTCGAGCCATGCCGGTCAAAGCCCATCGCCCCGGCCGGCCCAAACGATGTCCTCACCCGACTCATTATGAATCGCTGGACTGGTTTCCTCGTGAGTGGGATCAGGCCGCAAAGTCCGACGATATCGGTCAACAATCCGGGTGTTATGAGAAGCGCTCCGGCCAGAAGGATAATCACTCCATCGACAAGCTCTCTTCCGGGCAGCTTCCCACCAGCAAGACGGCTATTGAACTTACTCCAGGTCGACAGGCCCTGCTGCCGCGCCAGCATTCCACCCGCAGCTCCCGTTACGACAACAAGCAGGATTGTAGGACCCAGCCCTACAACCTCGCCGACCTGAATGAGCAGAGCGAGTTCTACCAGCGGAATAACCAGAAAAAGGAATGCGAGTCTGAACATATTGAGATTGAACTCATAACTTCAGAGTTGTTCTCGACTTGACATCTCCGCCTAACTTGTTACGCCGTCCCGCACGCATCAAGCAACTAAAACGGCAAGAGCTCTCCTATCATCGCTCAGCGAGCTAAATTGTAGACAAATGGATGGATCTCAATTCAGTCTCGAAGACGCATTGGCCCAGCTTCCGGGTCCCGACGGCAAGCCCTTCGCGACCGTGTTTGAGCGCGGGTCGTTGCAGGTTGAGATCTATGCTCCTCGCGGCACAGACAACCAAATGCCTCACTCCAAGGATGAACTGTACGTCGTGATGGAGGGCGAAGGGACGTTCGTCAACGGCGCTAGTCGGAGCCCTTTCAAGCCGGGCGACGTCATCTTCGTTCCTGCCGGAGTCGTCCACAGGTTCGAGGACTTCTCGGACGATCTAGTCGTGTGGGTTTTCTTCTACGGCCCTGAGGGCGGGGAGAGGATCTGAGTCGTCGCGTTGAGATGTCCTAGGAGATCGACTTTAAGACCTGCTCGACCATTTCCTCTCGCGTCGTGAATTTGACCCTTGGCCTTCCTTGCGCCTGGCCTCGCTCCGATTCCAGCTTGTCGAGCTGTTTCCAATCATCGTAGGTAAACACATCCGGCTGGCTTCGGCGCACCACTTCCTCAATCGAATCCGCGTCCGCGGCGGGCTCCGCTACGGCACCTGCGCCCAAGTCCTCGAGCATTGATTCCACTGTCTCTGCGGCACAAGCCTTGTTAGTTCCAATCACACCGGTGGCGCCTCTCTTGATCCATCCAGCAGCATAAACGCCTTGCACCACATTTCCATCCTCGTCGACCACTCGCCCCTTTTCGTTTGAAATAACGCCCCAACTGTCATTAAAGGGAACGCCCGGTACGGGTACTCCTCGATAGCCAACCGACTTGAAGGCCAAGCCGGCCGGCAACAGCTCCTTCTCATCAGTGGCGGAGGCGGACAGGCGGCCTCCTCGTCCTTCCACGAGGGCGTTTCGGACCAACTCGACCCCCTCCAGTTGTCCGTTATCACCCGCTATGAATCGAGTCGGAGAAACAAGGAATCGGATGTGGAGCTTCTTGGGCCGTCCGTCCTGCACCTCCGCAAGGCCTCGAAGGATCTCTAGTTTCTTCGTCGTCAACCGGTCGGGATTTGCCTCGAGCGACGTCTGCGTAAGCGGGTCGAGGACGAGTTCATCCGCTCGAACCACGGGAGTTGCAGCCTCGAGTTCGCCCAACTCCTTGATCTCCGGATTTGTGAAGGCTGCCTGGGCCGGACCGCGACGGCCCAACATGAACACCTCTCTGACTTTCGACGTGCGCAAAGCGTCCAAGGCGTAGTCAGCGATGTCGGTTGTGGCCAGCTCCTCCGGCGTCCTGCAAAGAATACGAGCAACATCTACTGCCACGTTTCCGACCCCGATGACGACGACCGACTCCTGCGAAAGGTCGAATTGAAGGTCTGCGTAGTCGGGATGACCATTGTACCATGCGACGAACTCGGTGGCCGAGTGGCAGTTGGGAAGATCCTCACCCTCGATGCCGAGCCGACGGTCTACCTGCGCACCGGTAGTAAAGACGACCATGTGATAATGGTCCTTTAGGTCCTCGACGCTGATGTGAGTTCCGATATCAACGTTGCCGAAGAAGCGAAAGCCGGGGTTCTGCGCGGTCGCGTCGAATTTCCGGGTAACGTTGCGAATCTTCTCGTGGTCGGGAGCCACGCCGGCCCTTACAAGACCGTAGGGAGTCGGCAGTCGGTCGAACATGTCCACCCGAACGGACCGGTCAGAGTTCTTGAACAGCTGTTCGGCAGCGTAGAAGCCTGCGGGCCCGGCGCCCACCACGGCCACGCGCAAGGGACTTTCCGGGGAAACACTAGTGCTCATTGATTAAGCGGGGTCGATTGAGAGGACTTCGCGCGAATGAATCTAGAATCGCTAACACCGTGCCACAAGCCGAGTAGAAAATCAATTTGACGATTCACGAGCGTGAGGGGTGCCGGGAAATCCCAAAGCAACATCTTGCGTGGTTGCATGTTAGTAGCTGTGGTCGTTACCCGTACACACTCTCTTCCCACTATGCGCGTGCGAGCAACCACCTCTTCTATCTTGACCCTGATTATGTTGGTGACCGTCGCCATGACGGTCCCGGGCCCGGATTCTTCACCCCCAAGGGACTACTTCCGGTCACCGCTAGGAATACCGATTCTGCTTGCCGGCAACTTCGCTGAGATGCGAGACAACCACTTCCACGGTGGGCTCGACATCAAGACGAGGGACTCGGAAGGATATCGGATTTACGCTGCGGCAGACGGATACATATCACGAGTGAAAGTGTCGCCCTACGGTTACGGCAATGCGCTCTATGTAGCTCACCCGAACGGATACACGACCGTGTACGCACACTTGAGTCGGTTCAAGGGTCGGATCGCGGGTTACGTCAGAAGGCTGCAGGAAAACCGGAAGACTTTCGCTGTCGACAAGTATCTGGAGGAGGGGAGCTTTCCCGTTAAGAAGGGAGACGTTATCGCCCTCTCCGGTAACTCAGGGTCTTCGTCGGGGCCGCATCTGCATTTCGAAATTCGCCGAACATCGGGCCAGATCCCGATGAACCCGCTACTGTTCGGATTTGATGTACCGGACTCACGACCGCCAAGGATATTCCAGATTCGCCTGTACCCAAGAAGCGAGAATAGCGGTGTCCGAGTTACGACCGATA
>JAHHLP010000300.1 GCA_018679295.1 Rhodothermia bacterium | reverse complement strand
CTCCAACTCTGCAACATCGTCGACACATCCTGGATGTTTGCCCCCACGACGTAACGGCCCGCCCGATATTTGAGGCCGATGTCGAAAGAGTATCCCCACGCATCGGCAAAGTCGCCGATCTTCCTGCGGATGATCTTACCCGTCACCCCGACCGAGAAGCGCTCGGACAGCGTGCGCGCGTAGCCGACAAAGAACGCCATGTCGGCCGCTGAAAAGCTCTCGAAAAAACTCTCGGGGTTCGGCTTAGGCTGGTCGCGCTCCGGATCCCATGCGTCGAGTGTGTTCTTGATGTCATTCACTCCACTTCGGAAGAACGAGATCCCCACCGTCGACTGTGCGTTGATGGGAAACGCCGCTGCGCCGTAGTCGAACGATACGACGCCTGCGAACCGCTCGGCATGCATGTAGGCGAACTCCGGATAGTACATGTCGGCGAGGCCGGCTGGATTCCAGTATCCCGAACTGACGTCGGTCGTGAGTGCCACATGCGCGCCGCCCATGCCGAGGGCTCGCGCCCCGACACCTCCAGCGAGGAAATCTGCGCCGTACTTGGCAGTCTTCTGTCCGAACGACAGGCCGGACGTCGCGACGATCATCGCACCAGCGATCAACAGTATCCTGCTAAGTCGTGACGTGTGCATTGAATCGGTTGTTAAGAGCGCGGCTTGGTGCAGGGCGCCTTGGGGAGAGATTGGTTAGCTTCCAACAACGGCTGGCACTTGCCGTTCCCTTCATTTCCTGGAGGGCAACGGGATTTACCGTATCGCCCTGACCTTACAAAAATCGACCGCGCTGAGTACACCTGAAGCATGAAAGTCATCCTTAAACATGGAAAGGAGAAGTTCCTCCGACGCGGATACCCGTGGGTTTTTCGCAACCAGGTCGCTCGCGTTGAAGGCGATCCCGAACGCGGCGCAGCCGTCCAGATCTGCGATTCCGCCGGTCGAACCTATGGGCAGGGCCTCTATCACGACACTTCCCAGATAACGGTTCGTTTTGTCACCACCGACCCGGATGTCGCGATTGACGATCATTTCTGGCGCGCGCGAGTGGAACGTGCCGTGGCCCTGCGTAATCGGGCTCTGGGCGATGCCACGCACGTCCGACTCATATGCGGAGAGAGCGACGGCTTCCCGGGTACGATTGTAGATCGTTACGGAGATGTCATCACTTGGTCGACGCTATGCTACGGCATGGAGCAGCGACGCGATCAGGTGTTAAGCGCTGTTACGTCGATGATTGATGCTCGAGCCGTTGTCGAGCGCAACGACTCCGACCTTCGGGACAAAGACGACCTGCCTCAGCGAAAGGGATTGATCAGCGGCGAACTCCCCGACGAGGTGATGATTGAGGAAGAAGGCGTCCGCTTCCGCGTCGATGTAGTGGACGGGCCCAAGACAGGGTTCTTTATCGACCAGCGATTCAATCGCAGCATGATGCGGATGTTTTCCGCAGAGGCTCGCGTCCTCGACGTGTTTAGCGCTGACGGAGGCTTTGGTCTGCATGCGGCAGCGGCCGGGGCAAAATCGGTACATGCCATCGATGCCTCCGAGTCGGCCATGGCGCGACTTCGGCACAATGCCGAGATCAACGGAGCGACCGAGCGATATCGTTTCGAAACGGCTGACGCACTGGACCGGCTGGCTTCGCTCGCTGCTGAGGGTGCCACCTACGACCTGATCATCCTCGATCCGCCTGCTTTTGCCAAGAGCAAACGCCATCGGGAGTCGGCCAAGCGAGCCTATCAGTCGATCAACATCAACGCGTTTCGGATGCTCGAGCCGGGAGGAATTCTTGCCACGTCGTCATGCTCTCAGGCGGTCGACGAGGCGCATTTTCAGAAGATCGTGCGGTACGCAGCGAAATCGGCCGGCGTGAGCGTTCGGCTGCTCGCCCGAGGATATCAGCCGCCCGATCACCCGGTGCTCGAGACGATGCCAGAGACCGCCTATCTCAAGCTGTTCGTATATCAGGTAATAGACGACGAAGTGCCTCGTTGAGGCGACGGGTTTGATATTTTCGATAACAGCCAGGCTGCGCCGCCCGTCCTAGTCGTCCTCGTCGTCGAGCGCCTGATCTA
>JAHHLP010000441.1 GCA_018679295.1 Rhodothermia bacterium | reverse complement strand
CGCGCATGCGACGCGCATTCTGGAGGCTCGCCCGGACATCTCAGAACGGATTGCGGTGTGGCTGGCAAATTGGCTTCGGTAGACTCGCTTTCAAGCTGGCAACTCCGACTCAGACAGAACTGCGTGCGGTCCAACTATTCCTCAACGCCTGGAACGTGCAGTGTTCGGACCAATCCCGTCCCTCATGAGTCATCAACGTGAAAACCGGCCGAAGGAATAGACACTAAGAAGGATGGTCGACCATTTCGGAAAGGGTTACGCCGGTAACCCGCCTCAGAACTATGAACGCTTCTTTGTCCCCGCTATTGGTGCGCCACTGGCGGCTGAACTTGTGAGACTGGCGGCCCTCAGCCCGGGCGACAGAGTCCTGGATGTGGCGTGTGGCACAGGCGTTGTTGCTCGTATGGCGTCAGAGCAGGTGGGTGAAACAGGAACGGTAGTTGGCCTGGACGTCAACCCAGGGATGATTGCCGTTGCGCGGGCGGCGGCACCCCCTGGTCTTTCTATCGAATGGCACGAGGCAAGCGCCGACAGTATGCCATTCCCGGATGCGTCATTTGATGTTGTACTGTGCCAGATGGGCCTTCAGTTCATGCCTGACAAGCCCGCAGTCCTTGCCGAAATCCGACGGGTCCTGGCACGAGACGGACGCCTCGTCCTGAACCTGCCCGGACCGACGCCGCAACTCTTCACCATCATGGGGGAGGCGCTGTCGTGCCATGTCGGTGAGGAAGCGATGGGTTTCGTCAACCAAGTGTTTTCGCTCCACGACGCTGATGCGCTTGAGGACCTTATCCGCGAAGCCGGCTTCCGGGACATTTCATTGCAATCAGACACCAAGCGGCTTCCTCTTCCCGCCCCAGAGGCATTTCTCTGGCAGTACGTTCAAAGCACTCCGCTGGCGGCGCTGGTGGCCCAGCTGGATGACGAAGGCCGCGACACACTGGAGACTGAAGTCGTGACCAAATGGGCAGATTTCGTTGTAGGTGACCGCCTTGTGCTGGACGTACGCGTAACAACCGCGACTGCCCTCAGATAAGATTCAGGCCTGGGTGCGTCGCGTTCGATCCAGTCACGTGTGTTCAAGATCGGTTCCTGAAATGAGAGGATGCAAGGAAGCTTACGTGCCAGCGTTCGCAGTTTTGGTCTGGGTAGCACTCTCCGTCACTACAGGCTGTGGTACCGAGACGCGATCACCCGCAACTGCTGGCGCGAATCGCTCAGACTCCTCGACTGCCGTCGCCGGCGCCCGCAACCCTTCGCACCTCGTCATCTCAAAGGCCGAATACCGGGATCGGCTGTACGGCTTCTGGCTGGGCCAAAGCATCGCGAACTGGACGGGACTCATCACCGAAATGGACAAGATCGGGGGTGATGGGAAGGATGGCCGGGGAGGCGGTTTTTACACCAGAGAAAATTGGCGAGGACGCGACGACCCCAACATCTGGGGAGCCGCCCATCTCGACGCACTGTCAGACACCATCGACTTCTACTTTGTCGACGAAGGAGGCGTTTGGGGGGCGGACGACGATACGGACATCGAGTACCTCTATCAGCACATCACCTATCACAGCGGTGCGACTCGACTGACGGCCGAACAGATCCGCGACGGTTGGCTCACGCATATCTACTCGGACGACAACACGCCATTCGTTGATGAACAGGAGGCGCCGGAGAACTACCTCTGGGTTTCGAACCAAACGGCCCATGACCTGATGAGACAAGGCCTGTTGCCGCCCGAGACCAGCGATCCGGCCGTGAATCCGAACTGGGAGATGATCGACGCGCAACTAACAACGGAGATCTTCGGCCTGTTTGCGCCGGGCCGCCCCGACGTCGCGCTGGACTTGGCCAACCTGCCCATCAGGACGACCGCTCGCCGGGAAGCTGCGTGGATCGCGGAATTCTACGTGATCATGCACGCGTTGGCGCCCGTCGTTGATTCCGAATGGCCGCGACGGGATCAACTGGTGTGGATGGCCGCGCAGGGACGCCGGCGGCTCCCAAACGAGAGCTACCCTGCTCGCATGTATGACCTCGTCCGTGGACTCCACGCTGAAGGAGTGCCGTGGGAGGCTGCGCGCGACTCGCTGCACGCAAGGTATCAGGTTCAGCAGGAGGACGGGTACGATGTGCCTTCACGGGACCCTGTCTGCAACGGGTGCTTTGCGGCTGGAATCAACTTCGGGGCGAGTCTCGTGAGTCTCTTCTACGGAGCAGGTGATCTCAAAGAGACAATCAAGATCGGAGTTCTTGTTGGGTGGGACTCCGACAACCCTACGGCGACCTGGGGCGGGCTCCTTGGCTTCATGCTGGGCAAAGAGGGAGTGGAGAGCGCCTTCGGACGTACGTTCGCCGACCGTTTCCATATCCATCGGACGCGCGGCGGTTTCGATGCCGGTGTCGACACGTTCGACAACATGGCTCAGATGGGTGTCGCCATCGTCGATCGCATCGTGCGGGAGGAGATGGGCGGTAGCGTCGACTTGGACAGGGACCTTTGGCACATCCCGAACACGGGCGCCACGGTGATGCCGGCCTCGCATCGTCGATGATCCCTGTGATCGTCAAATAGACGCGACTGCGACCGAATCTCCGACGATGGAACGGTCACCGCTCGGGCGACACCGGCAGAAAGGTCTCGGCCGGCTCATCGGCCAGGATAGATGCCCGTCGGTCAGAGTCTGCCGCGAGGTATACCCTGACAATTTCAAAACCGATTGCGTAGCCTGTCCATCTAGGAATTTCGGAATCGGTTCCGACGAACCAGGCACGGTGATCATATGGGCGGGTTGTCCAGACTTCCATTGCTTTGGCAATCCACATCTCAAGCTCGTCACCCGTTAGGGCTTTTGACCATGGCGGCGGCGGTCCGCCGACTAGCTCTATAGAAAAATGATCGGCAAGGCCCTCCGTAATAGCGGCCTCGAAGAGCGTCGAACCGTAGCCAACCGTTCGCCTGCGCTTCGCGTGGTGAAGCTCGTGGGCAAGCACACGCGAGAGATCCCTGGTGAGCGATTGTGACAGCACGGGCGAGCTCGGATCGAAGAACAGGACGACTTCATCTGCACTTGGGTTGTATCCACTAAGGCCCAGCTCCGGGATGACCTGGGCAGGATCAGCGACCACCCGTATGGTGACGTCGCCTATAGGCATGAGCTCGTTTACAGATGAAACGGTCTCGCGGATCACTTGCTCGACAACGCTACGCTGCTCACTCAGCTTATCCCCATCCTCAAAGACAAGGCAATTTTCTGCCTCGAGCGAGATTGATGAGCCGTTAGAGCATTGGCTGAGTCCGCTTGCGCTGTCACAACCCAAACCAACCAGGAGGAGACAGAGCCAAACTACCGAAGCCGGTGCAAGACTAGTGCGATAGATCGTTGGCAACATTGCGAGTCGGTGTTTCAGTATCTCACATTATGGCGCCTGCGTCAAAGGAGGTTTCACTACGGAGTACGCGTTGCGGTGTTGCGCGGTCTTAGCTCGCGTACCGACAGAGAGATGCGACAGCTGCAATGCGCGCCGAGACGGTCGTGATAGCGGCGCTGCAGCCGACACGTGTAATCGAACGTAGCCCTTGGCGTCTGTCGCGATCGACAACGTTGCTTCCTCGCAAGTCTCCTGCGTCCTCGGAATTGCACATCTCCATGGACCACGCTACAATAGGTGGCACCCGCACGGTCCACTTGATGTGGCACGGGCGTTATCAACCACTTCAGAAAGACAAACAACATGAATCGCACTTCAATCAATCCGACGGACTGGGGTCTGCAATTCAGGATGGACCAGGGTGAAGTGGTCGATGGGCACTCGCGAACTCTCAGGTGCTCGGGTCAGGTCGCGGCCGTCCCGGACGATTCTTCGCCGCTTGGCTTCCGGGTCGATTCGCCCAATGAGATTCGTGGCCAAATGGAACGCGCCCTCAAGAACATAGACGACATTCTGGAGCAAGCCGGAATGAGTCGTTCCGACATTGTCTCGCTTAGGTTCTTCACGACGGACATCGACGGCTTTCTCGAGAACTACGACGTCTACGCTGAGTGGATCGCTCCGGCCAACATCCGTCCTCCTCAATCGCTAATTGGGGTTGCCAGGTTGGTCCTCCCGGAGTTGTGCGTAGAAATCGAGATGGAGGCCGCTGTCTAGCGAGGCGGGCACATCTTGCGCTAAGAGGGCTAGGGATATTTGGAGATCGCGCCATGCCGGGCCAAAGCTACTCCACCGTGATTCAGATTTTCGCCAAGCCCGAATCCGTCTACAAAGCTGTTACGTGTGAAATCGATAAGTGGTGGACAACTTCATCGAACGAAGCACTCGAACCAGGGGATAGGCTCGTCGTTTGTTTTGAGAAAGGGACACGCTGGGTGATGGCGGTGGCTGAGGCGGTGCCCGACGAATCTGTTGTCTGGGAGGTAGTCGAGGCGTATCACAATCTCGAAAGTGTTCAGGCCACAGACGAGTGGAAAGGAACCACAATCCAGTGGAGGATCGGCGGTGAAGAAGTACGGACGGACGTCACGTTGATTCATCAAGGATTGGTGCCGGAACTCGAGTGTTTCGAAATATGCCAGGCGGGGTGGGGCTATTTCCTTGGCAGTCTGAAGAGCTATCTTGAGACCGGAACGGGCTATCCCTACGAAGCGCGGATGGCCGATTAAAGCCGTCAAGTCGTTGAACGAGTTCCGAATCATCATTCCCGAAGAGCGTTTCCAGGTCGTCGAGTTCCGACAGGATGACCTGCCCGGCATTGCGGTTGTTAACTCGGCACTCGCCGACTTCAGTGCGCAGGAGGTCTTTCGGTGGCATCTGTCGATCATGATTCGATTCGCAGACCTGATTGAGGACGGTATGCCGTCTCAAGCGGAGCGCGACCTTGTCGACCCTTATGCGGATTTGCTGGACACACGTCTCAAGTCTTCACCTGAGAAACCTAATGCCCTGTTTCTTGCCAGAATAACCTGGAACGGGACACGCGAACTGACTTATCGCGTCTACGGCCCTGAAGCGGCCAACGGAATCCTTCAGGAGGCGATCGCTTCGCAGGACTCGCCCAGGCCGTTTGATTTCCGGATGGATGATGATCCGGGATGGAAACTCGCAAACTGGCATCTGACGACGGCCCTGGGCCGGTAAAAGGCGATCCTGGCGCCTTCGATGCGGCCTTGCTTTAGGCCGCGGGGTGACTCGCCGAGCCCGTCTTTCGCTACGCTGGTTGCTATACTTTGAAACTTAAAGTACATTATGATTCAGGACGATACCAGCCATATTCGATTCAAAACGGAAGGCACGGAGGCCACGAAATGGTACATAACGTAACTGCAGGAGATGCTGGCAGCGGAAGTCGAAGGATGGTTGTCTGGAGCGCGGTCGTCATCGCCATCCTGTCGGTGCCCCTGATAGCGATGCAGTTCACGGACGAGGTGGCGTGGGGCATCGGCGACTTCGCTTTTGCCGGCGCTCTCCTTCTAGGTGCCGGTTTCGCTTATGAGCTTGCCGCGAGGACGTCAATCAATGTCGCGTACCGGGTCGCAGTCGGCGTCGCTCTCGCCGCCGCTTTCCTGCTAACGTGGATCAACCTTGCCGTTGGCATTATCGGTAGCGATGACAATCCCGCCAATCTGATGTATTGGGGTGTTCTGGCGATAGCGGTTATTGGTGTCCTTCTCTCCCGGTACGAACCACGCGCGATGGCCCGCGCTATGTTCGCGACGGCGGCAGCTCAAGCGCTGGTCGCCGCGATCGCCCTTTCCTCCGGATACGTCACCTTTGTGCTGACAGGCTTCTTTGTCGCCATGTGGCTCATATCAGCCTCGCTGTTCAGCAAGGCGGCCCGGGAGCAATCTGGCGAAGTTGCCGATAGCGGTGCCGAATGATCTCGGGTCGTCCGACGAATGATCCCGAGCCACGTCCGCCACGTACTCTGACGCGCGTGGAAAGCGACCTCTGGATGTATCAAGACAGAGTGAGTTATTTTCTTTCTCAATAGCGAGATAAGAGCCAGTCGATTCGGGCCCTCTTGTCGGTGAACGTCCCTAAAACACTAGCGCCGTCTGTCGTGGCGAGTGCACGGAGGTAGTCAGCATGCAAATCCAGTATCTCGAAATCGTGACTCCTGATGTAGACGGCGTCTGCGCAACCTATGCACTGGTGCACGGCGTGACGTTCAGCGAACCTGAGGCGGGGCTTGGAAACGCCCGCACGGCCTCGCTGCCTGATGGCGGAAAAATCGGCGTCCGTGCGCCGATGAATGAGATGGAGGAGCCGGTCGTGAGACCCTATCTGCTCGTCGACGACGCCGAGGCCGCCGCCAAGGCCGCGGAAGAAAGCGGCGGCGAGATTGCGCATCCACCGATGGAGCTGCCCGGCCACGGCACGTTCGCCATCTTCATCCAGGGCGGAATCCATCATGGTGTATGGCAGCGCTGACGCAACAGGCGTTGCAGCTTTGAAGCCTCGCCCGCTGCTTGGCTAGTCCCACATCACCAGGGAGCACCCATCGCACCACCGGCAATCATAAGGACTAACCGTCTGATCCTGCGCCGCTGGCGCCGCGAGGATCGGCAACCGTTTGCCGAAATGAACGCTGACCCGCGCGTCATGAAGTACTTCCCCGCCACTCTCTCGCGGGCGGAAAGTGATGCCTTGGTCGACCGACTTGAAGCCGGTTTTGAGGCAAATGGATTCGGCTTTTGGGCCGTCGAGGTTGTCGGCGTCTCGGATTTCGTGGGCTTCGTCGGACTTTCCGTCCCTCGCTTTGAGGCGCACTTCACACCTGCCGTCGAGATCGGATGGCGCATTGCCGCGGAGCACTGGAACAACGGTTTCGCTACGGAGGGGGCTCGCGCAGCTCTCCGTCATGCGTTTGAAACGCTGCTACTCGACGAAGTCGTTGCGTTGGCCGTACCGGCTAATCGGGCTTCGAGGCGCGTCATGGAGAAGATCGGCATGATCCACAATGCTGAAGATGATTTTGACCACCCTGAGCTTCCCGACGGACATCCACAACGGCGTCACGTTCTGTATCGGATAGCATGCAGGCAGTGGACAACTGGTCGCCACTGAATCACCTCTCCTCCTACCCGACTGATACTATTCGCGTGCGTTGCGTCGTTACACGAGTGATCACTACAACTCAGTTCCGACCATCATGAGAGCTCAGCTACGAATCATCGTTGTCGCAAGTCTACTCCTCGGGGCGACGCCGCATCTCCCGAACTTGGACGCGAACGACGTCATTGTCACGCGCCACGATCGCGCGGATTCCTTGTATCTCGAACTCGGTAAGCAATTCGGGGCGGTAGGCAAGGTGGGCCGCGGCGGCGACGGTACACTGATTGCCCCCGAATGGGTGTTAACGGCGGCGCACGTGGCACGCGGAATGCAGCGGCGCAGCAAGAATCTCGAGGTGGTATTGGGTGATAAGAACTACAGCGTGCTACAGGTAATACTGCATCCCGATTGGCGGGACATGGGACCTCATGATGTCGCTCTTCTGCGACTCGCCCATTCCGTAGAGGACATTGATCCGATAGCCGTATACACGGGCAACGCCGAACTGGATCAGATTGCTACGCTCGTCGGTCACGGCGACACGCGAACAGGCTTGGGCGGAGAGTGGGTCATGGACGGTGAGCGGCGAGGTGCTACCAACAAGGTCGATCGCGTTGATGAACAGTGGCTCTACTTCACGTTCGACGAACCTCTCATAGCGACCGACCTCGAGGGAACACCTGGACGTGGAGATAGCGGCGGCCCGGCGCTCATCATGGCAGACGGAGAATGGTTTGTCGCGGGCGTAAGCTCGTTGGGCCGTGACGGAAAGTTTGGTCCTGGCACCTACGGAGCCGTCGATCATTTCGTGCGCGTATCGTCCTATCAAGATTGGATCATGCATACGATGGAGAATCCGCCCGCTGAGTCGGTTACCTCGGCACCTGTTATTGCAGGCGAATCGGAGCGGGCAGACCAACTTCGGAAAACGCCGGCAGGAAAGCACATGGCTGCATTTCTCGAGGTGATCGCCGCGGAAGGCGACCAGGATCTGGCGAAGTTCGTCGGTGAACACTTTTCCGCAGGAGAACTGGAGAAACGTGGAGCCGACAAATGGGTGTCTGCCATGCGCACACTCGCTGAAGAACTTCGTGGCGCGCGATTACATCGTGTCGTTCAAAACGAGCAAGACGACATTGAGATCGTGCTGTCTACTCCCGAACGCGGGGAACGCGTTCTCCGCTTCCGGTGCGAGCCGGCAGCGCCCCACGGCATTACAGCTATTATGACGGGGCGAGTCGACAGCCGGTAGGCTTGTAGACCGAACAATCCGTTGCTTAGGTTGCGTTCTGTACCAGAGTTGCTGCGAATCAAGCCACCAATCACGATGTCGACAGTCAACGAAGCCGAGCGTCTTGCCCTTGCGTGGATAGAAGGATGGATTCGCGGGACACCCGACGAGATTCCACTGGCGGCCCGATTCACTCATTCCAGTCCGTTTGGAGTGGTCGCGGGTCGTGAGAAATACCTCGAGTGGGTCAAGCCTCTGGCAGCCAAAAATGTGGCTTCTCTCAAAATACTCAGGACGGTCGGCAGCGAGACTGAGGCTGCAATCTGGTTCGAGATGACTACGCCCCAGGGTACCATACCGTGCTGCGACTGGGTGCAGGTCAAGAACGGCGAGATCGTCGCCGTCAACTCGTTCTATGACGCGACGGACTTGCGCTGAGTCTGGGGGCGCCGAATCCAGGTGCCCGCCCAACCGTTTCGGAACCGCATCAGGATCAACCAAAGCTGCCGGCAGGCGCACCGTTTCAGCTACTCGACCTCGGCGCCTACTCCATCCCGTGGTCAGACATCTGATTGGCCATCCCCGTCGCTACCAGGCCGACCCACTGGTCAGGCTGGAAGATGCCCTTCCCATAACTTTCGTCGTAGTCGGCCGTCGGTGCGGCCGCGACGACCTGCTCCACGGACTTGCCCTGCTCAAGCATCGACCGGATGCGTGCGTACACCACCATGAGCATTTCACGATACGCAACCAGGTCCGCTCGCGATGCGAGGCCTCCGTGTCCGGGTATGATCTTGGTCTCGTCGTCGCAATGCTGCAGGATCGTGTTGACGGCGTGGATCACTCCGTGGATATTTCCGCCGTTGGGCGCGTCGATGAACGGGTAGAAGCCGTTAAAGACGATGTCGCCACCGTGGATTACGTTGGCCTTCTTGAAGTGAATGAAGGCGTCACCGTCCGTGTGCGCGTGTTTCACGTGGTTGACGGAGATCTCATCGCCGTTGTAGTGAAGCGTGACCCTTTTGGGGAAGGTGATGACCGGCAATGCGTCAGCCGGCTGCGGCGGCATTTCCATTCCGAAGGCTGCGATGATCTGCTTCGTAGTCAATCGCTTTCGCGTGTTCTCATGTGCAATTATGACGCTGCCTGACTTGCCGAAGGCCTCGTTACCACCGACGTGATCGCCATGAAAATGCGTGTTGACGACAAACTCAACGGGCTTGTCTGTCAGCTCACCGATCGCAGCCATGATCTTGTCAGTGAGCGGTGCCATCTGGTCGTCGATCAGGAACGCGCCGTCCTCGCCAACAGATAGACCGATGTTTCCGCCTTGGCCGGTCAGCATGTATATGCCGTCCGCTACCGGGATCGTCTCGATCTGGACATCCGACATGTCCTGTGCGAACGCGACATTGGCGATAACGAAGATGAACAGGACTGACGTGATTACCCGCTGATGCATTTGCAACACCCTCTGATGATTCTGGAATGAAAGATAGCCGAAACGCCTCTTGACGCAAAGCCGTCAACACCAGAGAACGGGTGGCCGCAATTTTGCGCAGCTCCGCGCACTCTCAATCGCACTCACGAGCAAATGGCTCGCCCGACGCGCCTCCGGTACTGTATTTTTCCGCCAAGCCAACAGAACTGGTCAGCAGTAAAAGCGCCAAGTCAGCTGAATCAGCAAATAGTGAATACTAGAGAACGAAAAGAGCCGTCATTGCGCAAATTGACAGGAATCATGGGCCTGCTGATAGCGGCTTGCTGTATGCTTCTGTCGTGTGATTCGGCAAGGCCTGATACGGCAATTGAAACGCCCGACGTCGAGATTGATGGCGACGAATTGCTTTGGCCGGCTCCGGCCGTAAACCGGACATTGCGGCTGAAGCCTGCGGACGAACAGCAGTGGCTGTATCTCAAGTCCGACGTAGATTATGAAATCGTCCTTCCGCCGACTCCTGTCACCCATCGACTGACCCTGGTGGGGGGTAGAAACATCCGCATTATTGGAGGCGCCTTCAAATTAAAGGGTTACGAGGACCTCAGTACCAACACGGCGGCGCTGGCATTCTGGTATTCCGACGACGGTAATACTCAGGAGCGCCTGGTTCATGTGGAAGGACTCGAGTTTGACATGACCGATGCTCGTGATCGGGACGCGATCGCATTCAACGATGAGAATGCAACCTTTCAGATACAGAATGTGAGGTTCTTCAACGTGAACGGTGACCATGAGGGTCTGCATCCGGATGCAATCGAAAACTGGGGGGGTGCAAAAGAGGTGCGCATCTTCCGATCGACCGTGATTACGGACCATCAGGGCTTCCTGCTCAGTCCTCTGCAGCCCACGCAAACCCACCCGATTGAGTTCGTCGATATCAGGCAGGTCGACTTCCGCCGTAATGACGGGACGTACGGCAACTATCCCAACCATAAGTGCCCGATCTTTCTCTGGCTCGTCTACTACCGACAGAAAACGTGTCAGACATATGAACGCGGGGGTGTCATCAGCGAGGTATATGCCACGCATCCCGAGAACTGCTGGGACTTTGGTATGAACACGACTATGCCGAACACAATCCAGCCCGAACGTTGTCTGTCTCATGTAAGCGAGGACGGGACTCAGATTTCATGGCCCACCTTGCCGTTGACCGGCACGGTCAATCAGGGGCCGCCTCCCGGAGGCGAGTTCGTGCCGGATGGAGTGGCCGGTATCGGCTACAAATCGCCCGGCTATCTTTCCGCGCCTTGAACAGAGGGTCGTCCATGACAACGACAATTTACTGTGGAGCACGTTCAGATAGGTTTGCCTATAGCTGGTCGGCGAGGGCTGCTGCCTGGGCATTCCTGTTAGCTCTTCCTGTTGTCCAGGCGCTTGGCCAACCCGCGATCGTTGAGTCGCACCCTGCCCGATCCGTTATCGACAGTTCCGGGTTTGCTGGCACAATTCTCGTTTACGACATCGCGGAAGAGCAATATGTAGCCGGGTACCGCGACCGCGTCCACCGCAGGCTGATGCCGGCCTCGACGTTCAAAATCCTGAATGCGTTGATCGCCATAGAGACCGGCGTAGTCGAGGACGGTAGTACGATCATCGAATGGGACGGGGTGTCCCGCGACCGGCCCGAGTTGAATCGCGACCTCGACCTCGCCACTGCCTTCCGTATCTCTGCCGTACCGCACTTTCAGGAGTTGGCTCGTCGCATTGGAGCTGAGCGAATGAAGGAGTATGTCGACGCGGTCGGCTACGGCAATCGTGACATCTCCGGAGGTGTCGACCGCTTCTGGCTTACAGGGTCCCTGCGAATTTCTCCAGCCGAACAGGTCGAGTTTATTCGGCGCCTCCAGAACGACGACCTCCCGTTTTCTTCCACGACAATGACCATCGTGAAGGAAATCATGATCAATGAGTCGACACCGATC
>JAHHLP010000027.1 GCA_018679295.1 Rhodothermia bacterium | reverse complement strand
CGTTGTGCGTGTCGATCAATGATGAGGTGGTTCACGGCATTCCCGGTGAGTATGCGTTGCAGGAGGGGGATATCGTGTCCATAGACTGCGGCGCGAAGCTGGACGGCTTTTTCGGCGACAGTGCCTTCACGTTTGCCGTTGGGTCCGTCGACCCCGAAAGCAGAAAGCTTTGTCGGACGACGTACGAAGCGCTCAATGCGGGCATCGCCGCATGTGTTGCCGGCAATCGAGTAGGAGATATATCACACGCGGTCCAGACGCACTGTGAGAATCAGGGATACGGCGTTGTGCGCGACCTTGTGGGACACGGGATCGGTAAAGACCTTCACGAAGATCCCCAGGTGCCCAATGTGGGGCGCAGGGGAAGTGGGCGCAAGCTCAAGAATGGCTTGGTGCTTTGCATTGAGCCTATGATCAATCTTGGATCGCCGGATGTGGCGACCGGGGGTGATGGTTGGACGGTTCGCACAGCGGACGGACGCCCGTCCGCACACTACGAGCACATGGTGGTCGTCCGCGGCGGCGAGCCCGAAGTGCTGACGACCTTCGAGTACATAGAGGCCGTCGTTCAGGCACCCTATTCACAAAAAGAAGAACTTCAGCATGGCTAAGCAAAAGCCTATCGAACAGGACGGAGAAGTAATCGATGCACTACCGAATGCGCAGTTCCGCGTCCGGTTGGAGAACGGTCATGAGATCCTTGGACTTCTCTCGGGCAAGATGCGGATGTATTTCATCAAAATTCTTCCCGGTGACAGGGTGAAAGTAGAGCTATCGCCCTATGATCTGTCGAAAGGGCGTATCGTGTATCGGTACAAGTAGTCTGGTGGGAGAACCTCACGAATAATGCAGCGTAGATAATAAGCTGTCCCAAATTTCAGTTTGGCTAGCTTAAAACAGACCATTTGCGGCGGAATCGATGAAAGTCAAAGCGAGCGTAAAGAAGCGGAGTGCCGACGATAAGATCATTCGTCGTAAGGGCCGCGTCTACGTGATAAACAAGAAGAACCCCAAGCACAAGCAGCGGCAAGGCTGATACGGCCAAGCCGCCACACGAGATTAGATGCCACGTATAGCGGGAGTAGACGTCCCTAACAACAAGCGCGCCGAGGTTGCCCTCACGTCCATCTATGGCGTGGGCCGCTCCCGCGCGAAGGAAGTTCTGGAGCGGGTCGGTCTCGATCCAAGCGGTCATCCCGACTCCTGGTCAGAGGACCAGACGAAGAAGGTGCGCCGGATGATTGAAGACGAGTATCTCGTCGAAGGTCAGTTGCGCACGGATGTACAAATGAATATCAAGCGGCTGATGGACATTGGCTGCTATCGCGGGCTGAGGCACCGGCGCGGTCTGCCGGTGCGCGGGCAACGCACGCAGACCAATGCGCGCACCAGGAAGGGCCGCAAGCGAACGGTGGCCGGTAAGAAGAAGGCCCCACGTAAGTAACCGTCAACCGTACAGAAATGGCGAAGAAGCAGAGATCATCATCGCGGTCGGTCCGCAAGAAGAAAGTAATTGTAGAGTCTAATGGGCAGGCTCACGTCAAGGCCACCTTCAACAACGTGATGGTGACGCTGACGGATCAGTATGGAAATACGATCTCGTGGGCTAGTTCAGGCAAGATGGGTTTCAAGGGAAGCCGCAAGAATACGCCCTACGCCGCCCAAGTGGCAGCGTCGGCGGCGGCCAAGGAAGCCTACGACTTGGGATTGCGACGCGTTGACGTCTTCGTAAAAGGTCCGGGTTCGGCGCGCGAGTCGGCTATCCGAGCTCTGTCCAATTCGGGGCTCGACATCGCGACCATCCGAGACGTAACACCAATACCACATAATGGCTGCCGGCCTCCGAAGAGGCGACGTGTTTGACGATTGCGTCACGCGCGCTCACTCTCGGTGTAAGTAAACCGGCTATGGTCACCACGACGTGACCATACGTTTGTCCACAAACCGATTATTCGGCAAACGAGGTAACTGACAATGGCCCGATACAGAGGCCCAAAGCAAAAAGTAGCGAGGCGGTTCAAGGAGCCGATATTTGGCCCTAGTAAATCGCTGGAGCGAAAGCCGTACGGCCCAGGCCAGCACGGCCGGTCGAGGCGTTCCAAGGAAAGCGAATACGCTGTTCAGCTCAAGGAAAAGCAAAAGGCGAAGTACACGTACGGACTCCTGGAGCGCCAATTCCGCAACCTGTTTGAGAAAGCAGCCCGCAAGAAAGGAGTCACGGGTGAGAACCTGCTCCGGTTTCTGGAGGCGCGGCTGGACAACACCGTGTTTCGACTCGGGATCGGCAGCACGCGGCGGCAGGCAAGACAGTTTGTGACGCACCGCCACATTATGGTCAATGGGGAGGTCGTGAACATCCCGTCATTCCAGCTACGTCCTGGAGATGTCGTAGCGGTCCGGCCTCGCAGCAGGAACGTTGATCCGATTCGGGAATCAGTTCGACGCAGTCGGAAGCAGCATCCCTGGCTCGAAATGGATCGGAAAGAAATGCAGGGCAAGTTTCTGGACTATCCGGGTCGCGAAGACATCCCTGAGAATATTCGTGAGCAGCTCATCGTAGAGCTTTACTCCAAGTAGTGTCTGGCGGTGCACCTCGCGTGCCATCCCATACGCTGAAAAACGGCATAGAACGATCGATATGAGTAGCTACGCAATACAGATGCCTGATGGCGTCGAAGTCGAGGAAATCAACGAACAGTACGGCCGCTTTGTGATCCAGCCGCTGGAACGCGGCTATGGCGTCACGATCGGAAACGCACTGCGCCGTGTCCTTCTTTCTTCGCTCGACGGCGTCGCGATTACGGCAATCAAGATAGATGGCGTGCAGCACGAGTTCTCCACCATCAAAGGTGTGTCAGAGGACGTGGCCGACATCATTCTGAATCTCAAAGGGGTTCGATTTCGTGCCAATGAGGTGGACGAAGGACATATCCATCTCTCCCTTACCGGCGCCGGCACGTGGACCGCAGCAGACATCGGGAAGGCGACGAACGAGTTCGAGGTGCTCAATCCGGAGCACCACATTGCCACCCTCGATAAGTCGGCGAAGATCTCGGCAGAGCTTCGTTTGTCGCGCGGTCGCGGTTACGTACCGTCGGTGGAAAACAAACACGAAGATGACCCGATTGGAGTGATCGCTATCGATTCGATCTTCACGCCCATCACGAACGTGAAGTACTCGATCCTGCAAACCCGAGTCGGAGAGAAGATCGACTACGAGCGCCTGTCTCTCGAGGTGAGTACAGACGGCTCGGTCGTCCCCGAGGATGCACTTGCGTCTGCGTCCTCCATACTGCGCGATCACATTAACCTGTTCATCAAGATGGACAGCGAGCCGCAGCCGACCGAGGAGGAAAAGGAAGTGGATGCCGAGGTCCAGCGCGTTCGCGAGCTACTGGCGCAGTCAGTAGACGAACTCGACTTGTCGGTCCGCGCCCATAACTGCCTGAAGGCCGCCAATATCAAATCGATTGGTGACCTTGTGCGCAGGGAGGAGTCGGAAATGCTCAAGTTCCGCAACTTTGGACGCAAATCACTCCAGGAGCTGGTTCAGGTTCTCGAAGAGCGAGGACTGGCGTTTGGAATGGACGTTGAAAAATATCTCGAAGAGGCTTGATCCCTTTGTCTCGGGCTGGCGGCGCGATTGCAGCGGCCACTGAGACACCGGATCGGATGGTAAGATGAGACACCAGAGGAAACGACATCGACTGGGTAGAACGGCGCCGCATCGCAAGGCGACTCTCGCCGCGCTTTCCAGCGCTCTGATCCAGCATAAACGGATCACGACGACCGCGCCGAAGGCTAAGGCATTGCGCGAGTTCGTCGAGCCGATTATCACCAGGGCGAAGGAAGACACCACGCATAACCGCCGCCAGGTATTCCGATACCTTCAGGATAATGATGCAGTAAGCGAGCTCTTTGGAGAGGTGGCTGAGAAGGTCGGTGATCGTCCAGGGGGATATACGCGAATCATCAAGCTCGGCCAGCGGCACGGAGACGCTGCTCCCATGGCAGTCATTGAGCTGGTTGATTATAACGACGTCAGGCCGGAGGGCGCTGCCGGTGGACGGAAGAAGACACGTCGTGGCCGCAGTCGGAAGTCGAAGGCCGCAACCGCGGCTACATCCGCAGCATCTGCGGCAGCCGCTGTAGCGGAAGACGTGGCCGGTAGTGTCGACGACGCCGTCGAAACGGTCATCGAAGAAGCTGCGGAAGTGGTTGAGAAGGCCGAAGAGGTCGCTGAACAGGTCGTGGAGTCCGTTCAGGATCAGGTTGAAGATGTCACGGATGTCGTGAAGGACAAGGTTGAAGATGTCGCCGAGGCCGTCGAAGATACCGCGGAGGAGGTGGCCGACATTGACGACTCAGAGCAAGCCGACGACGCCGAGTCGGAGGAGCCAAAGAAGTAAGCTCCCGCCATCGTAAGGTTAAAACATCGAGGGGCGCCTCACTCATGTGTGGCGCCCCTTTTTCTTTGGCTGTCCGCACCGGGAGCCGATGATTCAAGGAACCGTCCTCACCGGCGGCGGCTTTAAACTTCCATGCTACGTGCTGCATCCATACTGCAAGGCAACGACCTCAAAGTCGAGCCGAGGTACCAGCGTCGACTCGACGAACTCGTGGAGTTGTGCCAGCAGTCACTGCCGTCATTCGACGAGGAGCGATTGCGCCGCGCGTTCAGGATCAGCTACTGGGCGCACCGCAACGATCGTAGGAAGTCCGGGGAAGCATACATCTCCCACCCCCTGGAAGTCGCCTTTATTGTAGCCAAGGACATCGGCATCGACGACGTAACTGTGGTTGCTGCATTGCTTCACGACGTAGTCGAGGATACTGAGATCTCGCTGGACTTCGTGCGCGAGGAGTTTGGTGAACCCATCGCGAACATCATTGACGGACTCACGAAAATAAGCGGAGTATTCGCCAGCGGTGCGATGGGCCACGCCGAGAACGTGCGCAAGCTTATGCTCTCCATGGCGACGGATATCCGCGTGATCCTGGTCAAGTTTGCTGATCGGTTGCACAACATGCGCACGATCGAGGCGATGTCCAGGCACAAGCAAATCAAGACCGCATCGCAGACGCTCGAGCTCTTCGCTCCCCTTGCACACCGTTTTGGTCTCTTTGCCATCAAGAGCGAGCTCGAGGACCTGTCGCTGAAAGTCCTTCATCCGGAAGACTATCGCGCGATCCTTGAGGGCATCAAGGACTCGCGGGCCAATCGTGAATCGTACATCCGTACGTTTTCCGAACCACTGAAGGAGCGTCTGCGGCTGGACGGCTTTGATTTCGACATCTATGGGCGGTCAAAAAACATCTACTCGGTCTATCGAAAGATGAAGGCCCAAAACAAGCCCATCGACGAGATCTACGATCTGTTCGCCGTTCGCGTGGTGCTCAAGAGTACCGGAAAGAAGGGCAAGGAAGATTGCTGGCGTGTCTATTCGATCATCACGGATTTGTACAAGCCACTTCCCGAAAGATTTCGCGACTTCCTTTCCGTTCCGAAGTCCAATGGCTATCAGAGTCTGCATACGACGGTTCTTGGCCCCGATGGCAGAAGAGTCGAGGTGCAGATCCGAACCCGCGAGATGCATGAGGTGGCCGAACGTGGACTTGCCGCCCACTGGAAATACAAGGAGGGTGTGACGGACTCCGACGGCCAGATGGAGAGATTCCTTTCCTGGGTTCGCGAGCTCCTTGAGTCCCCTCGGGCGGAACAGGCCACCGAGTTCGTCGAGGAGTTTCGCCTCCAGCTATACGATCAGGAAATCTACGTCTTCACTCCCAAGGGTGAGCTCAAGACGTTGCCCAGCAATGCCACGCCCGTCGACTTCGCCTTCCAGGTGCATACGGAGGTCGGTTTCCATTGTATCGGAGCAAAGGTGAACGGGAAGATGGTTCCGCTCTCACATCGCCTCAAGAGTGGTGACCAGGTTGAGGTGATAACGTCCAAGAAGCAGACGCCCAATCCGGATTGGATGAAGTTCGTCGTGACACACAAGGCACGGAGTCGTATTCGTCACTGGATCAACGAGAAGCGTCGAAAAGCAACCGAGTTGGGGCGCGAGACATGGCGGAAGAAGGCGCGCCGCAACAACGTCGAGATCAGTGACAGCGACCTGCAGCGATACGCAACGAAGCTGAAGTTTCCCAACCAGCAGCAGATGTTCTACGAGATCGGAACGGGCCTCTTCGACCCGGACGACCTCGTGGCGCTGGCCAAGAAGGGTGATGCCGGGGTCGCCGAGCACGAGGAGGAGCAGAAGGACGCCGACGCACTGCGCATTCAGTACGAGAATTTCCTCGACACGGCGAAATCGGCTAGCAAGCCCGCTCTCATGATCGATGGTGAGCTCCACACCGACATCGTGACGCGATACGCTTCCTGCTGCAATCCGATTCCGGGTGACGAAGTGTTCGGTTATCTCAGCCGAACCGGCAGCATCAAGATTCATAGGGTCAACTGTCGAAACGCGCCCAATCTCCTGATCAATCATCCCCAGCGTATCGTCCCGGTTGAATGGAGCCGCCAAAAAGATGTCCAGTTTGTGACCGCGCTCCGAATCGTGGGAGAGGACCGAGTGGGTATCGTAAGCGACATAACGACGGTAATATCAAAGAACCTGTCCACCAATATTCGATCTATTACCGTTGACTCCGAGGACGGCGTTTTCGAAGGCACGATTGTGCTGTACGTGAGCGATCTTGAGCACCTGCATCGACTGATCCGACGAATAAAGCGTATTGACGGAATCCACGGTGTGTACCGTTTTGAGGAGTCCGAGGACCCCGCCCAGGACGGATTTGCTCGTTAAATGGCGCCGTCAGGGACGTTAAGGTCCTTTTTGCAGAAATCACGATAATTACTACCTTTACGGTCCGATCTCAACGACACATTTCGGCCACGCCGGCCGGCCCCACTTCCGAACAACTGTTCCACATCGAACTAGCATTTTCCGGAGCGTATTGATGGCTTCGAAGCCCCGAACCCTGACGAAGAAAGACGTTGCCCGGCGCGTAGCCGAGCTAATGGACGAACCGATCTATAAGAGCGAGCCATGGGTGGCTGCCGTCGTGTCGGCTCTTGGCGAACTCATGCTTGAAGCTGACCCGGAGGTGCGAATCGAACTTCGCGACTTTGGCGTCTTTGAAGTGAAGAAGACGAAGGCGAAGCCCAAGGCGAGAAATCCCAAGACCAACGAGACTGTCTTTATTCCGAGTCGGAGGAAGACGCACTTCAAGCCGAGCAAGAAACTGAAGGAGGTCTTGCAGCGTCCTCTCGTCGAACTGAATTACGCGGTTCCTGAAGGGAGTGCGGACCACGCAGAAATCGGCATGGCTGCAGTCTCGACGAACGGCCGCTAGGATTCGGTCGCGTGTTCAATCGTCCGCTCGGAGCGAGGATAGCCTTCTTGCTCCTTTTTCTTTTTGACGCGACCGCATGACTGATACTGTCAAGAGAGGTCAAACGCATCGGTGCGTGGGTGTCGACTACGGCACCAAGCGAGTAGGCATAGCCGTGTCGGATCCGTTGTGGATGTTTGCTCAACCCCACGGAACGTTCTCTCCACCCGACGCGCTCAACGAACTTCGTACGATCGAAGCGCAAGACGGAGTAGCAGTGGCGGTGGTCGGATGGCCGCTGCTTCCCGACGGCTCGGAAGGCCGTGCCACAGAGATAGTCTCGTCCTTCATTCGTCGACTGAAGAAAGCAATTCCTACAATCGCGATTGTGAAGTGGGACGAACGTTACACGTCCGAGGTCGCACGCGATCGCATTCGCGAGGCCGGACCAAGAAGTCGATGGAAAGGTACAAAAGGCCGGCTGGATGCTGCGGCGGCCGCGATCATACTGCAAGAGTATCTGGACGAACGAGCAGTGCGGCACGGCACGCCCGACCTCCCCGAAGACCCACGTCGTTAGAAGAATCAACCGATCATGATACTTCCGATCTACACGTACGGGGCACCGATCTTGCGTTCCAGGACGCAACCCGTCGAACAGAATACACCGGAGTTGCAGAAACTGATCGACGACATGATACAGACCATGCATGGCGCCGAAGGCATCGGTTTGGCGGCGCCGCAGGTGGGTAGAAGCGAGCGGCTGTTTGTGGTCGACCTCGGGCCGCTCGTTGAAGAACTGGAGGCAGAGGGCGAGAAGGTCCCGGCACAGCCAATGGTATTCCTGAACGCAGAGCTGGTCCGCGATGAAGGCGAGCCGACCGAATTCGAAGAGGGCTGCCTAAGCATTCCGGACATACGGGAATACGTTAAGCGACCGGAATCCGTCACCATTCACTATCTCGACCGAAACTTCGAACCTGTCGAGGCAAGGTTCGAGGGTATGCTGGCCCGGGTTGTCCAGCATGAGTACGACCACGTTGAGGGAGTGCTCTTCGTTGACAGGATAAGTCCTTTCCGCAGGCGCCTGCTGAGGCGGCGACTCCGCGACATGGCTGATGGTAAGGTCGAGGCCGAATATCCCATCGCCGGTGTACCTGCCTGAAACATTGGCTTGAAGCAACGGTCGAATAGCGCACGATGCCACGCAGATATACATCCCAAAGTATGCCGCATCTAGGCGCCCGGAGCGTGGTGGTGCGCCTACTGCTGCTAGTCACGTTCGTGGCTGGCGGAGTGCTGGCT
>JAHHLP010000478.1 GCA_018679295.1 Rhodothermia bacterium | reverse complement strand
ACCGAGTACGCCGCGATGTAGGCGTTCGTCTCAAGCTTGCAATATCGGCCGACGGTGCATCGGTTCTCGATGGCAACTCCTCGTCCAACGATAGTGAAATCTCCCACTGTGACTTCTTCGCGTACTGAGGCCAGATCTGCGACCAGGACTCCCCGCCCAATCGTCACGCCCGCGTAGACGACCGCATTGGCCCCGATAAGACACGAATCACCGATCGTGGCGGGTTCATGAACTTTGGTTCCAGTTACGGCACTATTGGCGGCCTTCATTGGCTGTTTCCCAATCACGGCACCGTCGTCGATTCGCACATCTGCGCCAATCTTTGTGCCGGATCGAATAACGACATTGTTTCCAATTTGGCAGCCGCTTCCCAACTCGACGCCTTCCTCAATCACTGTAAAGCGTCCAATTGAGGTGCCCGAACCGACCGACGCGGAATCGTCAACGAAAAATGGTTGCATGATCGTAATGCGGTGCGCTACTGCCGTTGCAAGAGGATGCGGAAACCGGCCTGCAAGTAGGACTTGTCGAACGACGGAATGGTCCGGTACACGTACTGCACGTACGGGACAAGCCTGTTCGAGAACTGCACGTAAACGCCGCCCTTCAGATTCAAGCCGACACGGTCGCGGCCGTCACGATTCAGATAGCCCAGGCCGATACCCGTGTAAGGCCGCAGAAACCGGATCACAAACAGGTTCGAGTGTACATCCAGATCGATCCCGAAAGCGGAAGTCGAATCATCTTTGGCAAAGAAATACTGGCTTCCCAGAGCAAAGTCGAACTGATAACCTTTGACGGGTATGAATAGGGTGGCACCGACGCCATACATGTCCGATTCTACCATCCTATCGCCATGTATTGAGGCATCTATCTGGGCGGCGGCACCTTGAGTAATAGTGATGAGCACCAGGGCCAGCATAGCCGTGAGCGCGGCACTTGCATCACTTGTGATGTTGGGGGTTACTCGGGGCATGGCATACTGACTGTGGGAAGAGGAATGCCGGTGAGAAGTTACGTTCCGTTGCAGTAAGAATTCTGTCGTCAAATCGCCTACTTTTTGGTTTGGAAGTGAATTTGAACCTTCGGGGCAGTAATTTAGAGGGTCGCGGAGGGTGTCCCGCCGCGCCATCGGCCGACATTACGAACGGCAGCCTTCCCCCGAGGCAGCTTCCCAGGCACACGGTGGCTATCCCGAGTCGAACGCCACACCCGATGGCCGGAGCCGATCCGCGATTCTACACGGAACCCTACGTCCGCGATGGACGCCCCACATTAGCTTCTACCCGCCATGCGGATCCACTTCGTAATCGTTCTTTTGTTCGCACTGATAGCCGTGCCCGCAGCCACTGCTCAGAACGTGCCCAGCGAGGTACAGGACGAACTCCGGCAGCGCGGTATGACGGCAGAGCAAGCGCGGCGTCAGGCTGAAGCGCTTGGTATCGACCTGTCGAATCCTGTGCAGGCAGCCCAGCGCGCCCGCGAACTGGGTGTGCCGGAGTCGACTATTCAGCGGCTCCTTCGTGCTGTGCAAGAACAGGAGGCGGCAGACGAACCAGACACGGCCAATGTCGTCCTTCCTCCCATTCTTGCAGACACACTGGCCGTCCTCCCGGATACGAGTCTTCAAGCTGAAAGGCGCCTCGCACTCGCGCGAGCGGCGGCCGAAGCGCAGATCGAGACTCCCCTCGAGGAGTTCGCCGCCGCAAGGCAACTGCCATACTTCGGATACAACGTTTTTCAGAACGTTCCCGACGCGTTCCAGCCGAGTGCCGTGGGTCCAGTCGACGATGGTTATATCGTCGGACCGGGCGACGAGCTTCGTCTGAGCGTGTGGGGCGCTGCCGAGTTCCAGTACGACCTCGCAGTGGACAGGGAAGGCCGCGTGTTTGTGCCCAACGTGGGTCAGATCACGGTGGCCGGCCGCCGACTCGAGGCGCTACGCAACGATGTGCGCCTTTCGCTCTCACGGTCCTACGCCGGCCTTACGTCGAATCCGCCCAGTGTGTCTATGGATCTGACCCTGACGCGACTGCGACCTGTTCAGGTATTCGTGTTGGGTGAGGTGGCACGTCCGGGCGGCTATACAGTGAGCAGCTACTCCACCGCATTTAACATCTTGTACAGTGTTGGCGGTCCGCTGACCAGCGGCTCTCTTCGATCCGTGCAGGTGATTCGTGGCGGTCGCGTCGTATCGACCGTCGACATCTACAACTACCTGCTCAAGGGCTACGATTCCAATCCGGTTCGCTTGCAGAGCAACGACTTCGTATTCATCCCGCCGCGTCAAATAACGGTAGCCATCGAGGGAGCCGTGTACCGGCCGGCGATATACGAGCTCGCAGAAGGTGAAGGGATGGCAGATCTGGTTCGATACGCCGGCGGCCTGCTGCCTGATGCGTATACGAAGCGGTTTCAGATTGACCGAATCATCCCATTCGATCGCCGCATCGATCCGTCTATTGCTCGCGAGGTGCTCGACTACTCACTGGAGAGCGTCATCAGCGGCGCTTCTGAAGTGCCGCTAAGAGATGGTGATAAGGTGACGTTGTCGTCGATCGTGGATTTGGTCGACAATGCGGTCTCGGTGTCCGGCGAGGTATATCAGCCCGGTCGCTATGAGATCGGCGATCGCATCCGAACCGTGCGCGATCTCGTTCGGGAGGCCGACGGAGTCACCGGAATGGCGCACCTCGAGAAAGCAAACCTGGTCCGTGTGCGCGACGACTCCACCGAGGTGCTGATTTCTGTGAACCTTGCTCGTGCAATTGAAGGCGACCCTGCGCATGACGTCTATCTGAGGGCGAGGGACAGCCTTGTTGTTTTCTCGACAAAAAGACTGGAGGCTCCGAGACGGGTTAGTATCGGGGGCCAGATTCGAGCGCCCGGCCGGTACACACTGCGCGACAGCATGACTGTATACGACTTGCTGTTTGCCGGCGGCGGACTTCTCGACCAGGAGTGGCTGAAGGATGTCTATCTGGAGCGTGCTGACCTCTTTCGAAAGCTGCCAGACGGAAAGACGGAGGAAATCATTCCTTTCAACCTGACCGATGCGCTGCGGCAGCAAAGTGGCGGACGGATGCTCTTGCAGCCAGAGGATAGTATTCAAGTTTACCCCCTTACCGTGGAGGTGATTGAGGATCGGTTCGTACACGTGAACGGTGCCGTGTATAAACCGGGTCGGTATCGGTTCACTGACAACATGAGCGTCGAGGATCTGATCATCCAGGCAGGAGGCCTCACTGAGGCGGCCTACAGAGACTTCGTAGAAGTTGCGCGCGCCATGCGCTATACGGCAAGCGGAGAACGTGAGGTCGTGACTCACCGCGTGAAGCTAAGCGGACAAGGCCCCGAGCAAGGCATCGATTTTCGGCTCGGCACCAACGGCACATCGTCGGAGGCGCGGGGTTTCAAACTGGAGCATCGCGATCGGGTCTTTGTCCGCGTCGACCCGAATTTCAGGTCTCTGGAGACGGTATCGATCACGGGCGAAGTGCGTTTTCCTGGCACATACGCACTTGTGTCCGAAGACGAGAAGCTGTCGTCTCTCATTCAACGAGCGGGCGGAATACTGCCGACGGGTTACGCCAAGGGCGGCCGGTACTACCGCGACGACGAGCAGCTGATCACGGAGGTGGATGAAGTTGTCAAGGGTAAGGAAAAGGCTGACGTCATTTTGCGTCCGGGCGATGAGGTATTCATTCCACCCGCCCCCAACGCCGTCTCGGTTGTCGGGAACGTTGTTACCGAGGGGCTGATTAAATATGAGCGGGGCCGGCGGCTATCGTACTACCTCGATCGCGCGGGAGGAACCAAGGAGGATACCGAGGACATCATCCTCACACAGGCATCCGGCGCCACGTTCAAGGTTAGGCGCGGCCTGATCCCGGCCAACCCGGTCGTTGACGACGGAGCAATAATTCGCGTTACGCAGAAGCCGCCCAAGGAAGAGGGTGAGCGTGCGGACGTCGGGAAGGTCTTCACGGAGTCGCTAGCAATCCTGTCCAGCACCCTCACTGTGATCGTGCTGGCCCTACGAGCCTTCAACTGATCATGCCGGACGAGTTCAGCCAGCAAACACCTGCAGGTAGGGTCGGCTCCAATGGAGCCGAGGCGCATCACGACGACGAAGAGATATCGCTTATCGACCTGCTTCTCGTCGTGGCGCGGTACAAGCGTGTCATCCTGATGACGATCGGCGTGTTCTTCGTTGTGGGCTTCCTCTACGCACTCTTCGCTCCGGACGAATACACATCGTCGGCCAAGGTAGTGCGTGAAATCCAGGCGGATGCGTCCAGCCTCGGCAACATCGGCGCGCTGTCGGCACTCCGTGGCTTCGGCTTGAGCCTCGGGGCCGCGACCACGGGGCTCACGCCGGAAGCCTATCCGGATATCACCAAGGGCCGCGAAGTCAAACTCGCGGTCGTCAGGGACACGTTCTTTTTCCCCGACATGGGTGAGTCCATGACCTATGTCGACTATGTCGAACGC
>JAHHLP010000387.1 GCA_018679295.1 Rhodothermia bacterium | reverse complement strand
GCGCCCAGGTGA
Source organism: Rhodothermia bacterium (assembly GCA_018679295.1). Taxonomy (GTDB): domain Bacteria; phylum Bacteroidota; class Rhodothermia; order Rhodothermales; family JABDKH01; genus JAHHLP01. The sequence continues at coordinate 9,869 of JAHHLP010000387.1, read as the reverse complement.
CCATGCGTCCTATCGGGCATTGATGGCGCTTGCGATGTTCGAGTGGGACCCAGAAGGCGCTTCCGTCCTGGCGGGCGATATGATCGACAATGTCCCGGAAGAGTCCGAAGCATGGCTCTTCAAGGGAGTGGTCGATTATCGGACGGGCCAACTGGATGAAGCGGAAACAGCATTCGACAGGGCCGTCTCGCTCATGCAATCGGAGGATGCCAAAGTATTCAAGGATGCATCCTTGCTCATCAGTGAACTGCGGCTGAACTCTGCCGATCGAGATCGGTGGAAGGGAAAGGATCCTTTTCTGCTCACGCCTACAAATGAAAGGCGCCTCGAGCACTTCGCCCGACTCGCCTACGCAGATCTGCGCTTTGGCAGAATGAAGGACGGCATCCGAGGCTGGGAAACTGATCCGGGACGCGTCGTGGTGCGGTACGGGATACCGGTCTCGGAAGCTCAAAACGCAACGCGCTTTGACCGGTATCTGATGCTGCACTATGGTGCCTTCTATTTCAAATTCATGGAGCTAGCAAAGAATGGGAAACTGACATTCTATTCTCCAAAGGCAGGGAGTGCGGCGCCGAGCTTCAACGAGATCGAGAGGTCGATCGAGAATGACTTTGCCTTGATTTCGCAGCGTCTGTTTCGGGATGTGCCCGAGCGTTTTGTCTATGACGCCAACGGAAGGAGAATGGCTTTCCCATATCTGGCCAGCACGTTTATTGGGACCGATGGACCCGAGGTAGTTGTAGCGTATGGTATTCCGCGCGCAGCTGTACCTGGAGGAACGATGGCTGATAAGCCACCTCCATCCGGCTTGTTTGTTCTGGACGAGAACGGGACCATCCTAAGCCGTAGCACGGGACGGCTGCCAGGAAAACCTCATACGATTGTCTCGAATGAGGGCGAGTACGATGTGTGGCATCGCACTGCAGCCCTGCCGCCGGTTCGACCCTCCACGGTAGCCGTCGAGTTTGGGGGTGAAGAAGACAGCCATGTCGGTTTCCAACGAGCCGTGGTTCGGCCGCCAGCAACTACGGTGAATCGACCTGTACTGAGCGACGTACTTCTAGCCTACCTTGTTGAGGAAGAACCTCACGAAACTGGCGATTCGTGGTTGGTTCGCTCAGGTCACGCCATGTTGCCGGCTCCGTGGGGCGTGTTCGAGCAGGGACAGCCAATCTATCTCTACTTCGAGACGTATGGCATCCGGGATCAGGGATCGGGCGAGATCGAGGTAGAGGCCCGACTTCGGAGCCTCGAGCGCGGAGACGACGTACAGGACAGCATCACGGATGTATTTGTCGACACGAAACAAGAGGCGGTATCAGTACGATACACCGGGATGGCTTCGGCCGGTCGGGACGCACGTTATCTGATCCTCGACACGGAGGGTTTGGATGAGGGGACCTACGTCGTTGGTCTGCGTTTAACCGAAACAGGAACTGGACATACGGCGACAACCGGTCGTGCTGTAGTACTTGACTGACCGTCGCCTACTTATGGAAAAGATGAAAGCAGACTCGATAAACAGCGTGATACGGCGCGCCACGATCTTCTTGTTCGCAGCATTTGCGTTCACACCGGCCGTGCCGGCGTTTGGTCAAGACGCTGACCTCATGACGGAGGGGATCATGGCGTTTCGCGAGGAACGCTTTCAGGATGCTGCTAACACCTTTGAGCGTGTTCTCGATCAGGATCCACAGAACGCGGAAGCCCATTTTCTACTTGCACGGATTTACTTTGAGACGCCGTTACGCGACGTGAAGCGGGCCGGAAAAGAAATAGATAAGGCTCTTGAGCTCGAACCCAACAACATACAGTATCTGGTAGCTCGTCTCGAGCAGTTGAGAACTGAGGCGAGCAATTTCATTGTTGAGAAGATTAGGGAATCTAAGCGGGTTCGGCTTGCGCGGGAGATACTCGAACTCGATTCGACGAACGCTTTCGCTCACGAAGAACTGGGGATCCTCCATATTCGGGACTTCTGGCGCTACAGGAACGCGATTTCGATTCCTTATTTGCGATTCGTAAATCCAGATTACGAGAAAGCTGAGCCCGAAGCACCAGAGTTCGATTCATCCATCCTTGAAAGCGATGCGCCAACCCTTGGTGGACCGCCACTTCAGATTAATCCGACGACTCCGGTGCGGCTCTTCCCGGATTTCGATAATCAGGAATTCAACTTCGACGATCAGTTCGATCTGGAGACCTTTCAGAGTCAGGGTTATGCGATTCAGGATTTGAAAGTGCGTGCCGAGAAGGCTTACGCTCGCGCGGTGCATCATCTTGAGAAATCTCTCGAGACGGACCCGAGACGCCGCAGTGTTTACGAGAACCTACTACGTATACACGTACTCCGAAACGACATGCAGCGGTCGCTCGCTCTGCTCGGGCGGATGCTTCGATATTTTCCCGAGGACTCGTTCATTTTCTCCAACCTCGGCTACTCGCTCTACAAGGCAGGTGATGCGTCCGGTGCATCAGTCAGCTTTAATAAGGCGCTGGATCTGATGGAGTCGCAAGAACGTGGCGTATACGAATCCATCGACTTGATACTACCGGACGGCGAACGTTCCGACTATCGATCCGACCCGACTGCCTACGCTGCTCGATTCTGGACGAGTAAGGATCCGCGATATCTTACTCCTTATAATGAGCGCAAGCTTGAGCATTACTCCCGGATCGTGTATGCCGATCTCCTGTACTCTGCTCCTGATGTCGACAAGCGCGGCTGGGAGACTGATCGCGGGAAGATCCTGATTCGGTACGGCATCCCCAGGGCCGACGTAACATGGGTTGCGACCGGGTCGGTCAACGATCGGCGCGTGATATCGACGGCGCTGTTTGGAAGCGTCGAGGTCGTGGAATTCTCGGCCGATCTCGTAGAGGAATCCAATCGCTACAACATCTGGGAGTACGGCGACTTCCGTTTTGTATTCGAAGACCCGTTTAACAACGGGCGATTCCGTTTCTACAGCCCACCGGCGGACGCGATATCAAACGGGCGAGCGGGTGCGGCCTGGCTCAATGACTACGAGATCAGATCGAAGGAGATCTTCCGGCAACGCCCCGACTTGTATCAGTATGAAGCTCCCGGCCGCAAGATCGACCTTCCATTCCTCGTGACTTCCTTCAAGAATGATGACGAGACGGATACCTACGTGCACTATGGAGTCCCGGTCAACGAATACGACGCTGGATCCGACGTTATAGAGCTAACAGCAAACGTTGGCACGTTCCTGATCAACGACAAGAGAGACATCGTCGTTGAGCGCAGAAAGACGCTATACGGTTTACGCACGGCGCAGATCATCGACTTTGATGAGACGCACCTGTGGGTCTCGACGGAAAAGCTTACGTCCGGCAGCGGGGCGCATGACGTTTCCGTCGAGTTCGAGACTGCCTCCGGAGGAACGGTAGCCGTGCAGCGTCGAGCCGTCGAGATACCGGAGTTTCCCGCTGACCGGTTGGCTATGAGCGACGTACTATTGGCCTATCGGGTAGAGGAGACTCCGACAGGCGAGCCGTTGGGTGGCGCTGATCTGGTACGAAGCGGTCTCTCCATAATGCCGGCGCCGTGGAGTGTATTTAACCACGAACAGCCGATCTATCTCTATTTCGAGGTGTACGGCCTCGAGCAGAAGCCGGATGCCGGAACGGATTTCGAAGTCGAGGCGGTGCTCGCCCCGAAGGATGACAGGAAAGGAATCGCCGGCGTGGTTCGGGGCATCTTCGGCGGGGGTGAAAAGGGCGTGTCTGTATCTCTCCCCGTCGCGGGTTCGACGCCGGACGACCATCAGTACCTGATTCTTGACGCGTCGAATCAGGAGCCAGGCGTTTACACGCTCCGCGTCAAGGTCCGGGACAAAGTATCGGGTCAATCGGCCGAGAAGGAGAAGGACCTGTTCCTGGAGTAGGCGCATCTCTCCCGCGTCAGCAGGAATCCGCTCACCGTTTGTGGCCGTCGGAAAGGGCTAGTGGATCTCGGGCAGCCCCGGGATGACGACTGAGTCGCTGTCGCACGGGGCGACACGCCCGGCGCACTGGTAGGTACGTCCTGCCGCAAGCTCAGCTCTTCAGAACCGCCTGATTCACCCGCGCGTCCATGGCCTCGACCTTCGCGACCATGTCCTTCTTGTACTTCGCCATCCGGTCCAGAAGCTCGGGATTGCCGGTGCCGATAATCTGAATTGCCAGCAGGGCCGCGTTCTTGGACCCACCGATGGCCACAGATGCAACAGGCACGCCACTGGGCATTTGGACGATCGACAGCAGCGAGTCAATGCCGTTCAGATTCTTGCTGGGGACCGGTACCCCGATAACCGGCAGGGGCGTGTATGCAGCGATTACGCCGCCGAGATGGGCTGCACCGCCGGCACCCGCTATGAACACCCGTACGCCGCGTTCTCGCGCGTCTGCCGCGTACTTTATAGTGGCATCGGGAGTGCGGTGGGCCGACATCACCCGGATCTCGAACGGGATCTCGAATTCATTCAGGATATCCGCTGCTCCCTGCATTACGGGAAGATCGGACTCGCTACCCATTACGATCGCGACAAGGGGACTGCTTTGGGACATACTACTGGGAATTGCTTTGCTTTCTGAAACGAACGACCGCAATTTAATCACAGCGGGCGGCCATTCATCTGAAGAAAAGCCGAAGTTAACCGGCCGATCGAGCCTCTTTCCCTGCAGTCATCATTTCGTCAAGCTCAAACTCGTCGGCGACAAGAACCTGTCGGGCCTTTGAGCCTTCGAACGGCCCAACGATTCCGGCGTCCTCAAGTTGGTCTACAATCCGGGCGGCCCGGGAGTAGCCGACGGACAGTTTGCGCTGCAGCAGCGATACCGATCCCTGTTGGCTCCGCACGATCACGCGGGCCGCGTCAACGAAGAGTTCGTCGCGCTCGCTGGCTCCCAACCCTCCAATCGACGACAAATCTGCTACCTGCTCGATAGAGGGGAGGATGTATGGGCCGTCTCCCTTTTGATCCTCGATGTATTCGGTGAGGCGGTCGACCTCTTCGACTGACACAAAGGGTCCCTGCAGCCGGACGATGTTGCTACCGAGCATGTACAGCAAGTCGCCGTTTCCGACGAGGCCCTGGGCTCCGTTCTGATCGAGGATCGTCCGGGAATCGATCTTCGACGCCACCTGATATGCAATGCGCGCTGGGAAGTTGGCTTTGATCAGGCCCGTGATCACGTCGACGGACGGCCGCTGGGTTGCGAGGATCAGGTGGATCCCGACCGCACGCGCCATTTGCGCCAGGCGTGCTATTGGCCCCTCAATGTCTTTGCCCGCGGTCATCATCAGGTCGGCGAGCTCGTCAACTACGACGACGATATACGGCAGATGGCGATGGTCGCCCGTCAACTTGCCGGTTGCGAACCGCTTGTTGTATTCCTTGACGCTGCGCACCTGTGCGTCGGAGAGGAGGTCGTATCGCTCCTCCATCTCCTTCTCACAGCTCTTCAGCGTACCCAGCGCTTGATCGATGTCCGTGATGATGGGATCCATCGCTTCCTCGGGCATCGCGATGTAATGCTCTACAATGCGCGCGTACTGTTGCAGTTCGATCTTCTTGGGATCGATCATCACGAACTTGAGATTCGCGGGGTGGCAGGCGTAGAGGAGCCCACCGATGCAGGCATTCAGTCCCACCGATTTTCCGGAACCCGTTGCGCCTGCGATCAGCAGATGGGGCATTACCGTGAGGTCGCGGATGAATACTTCTCCTTCGATGGACTTGCCAAGGATCAAAGGCAGCTCCATGCGAGCAGAGTTGAACTTCGTCGTGCCGATGAGGTCGCGGACCTGCACCAACTCGCGATGCCGGTTGGGTATCTCCACGCCGATCGCGGACTTGCCCGGAATGGGTGCGATCATACGGATGCCGCGCGCCGCCATGGCCATTGCCAGGTCATCCTCGAGAGCCGTGATCCGGCTGATCTTGACACCCGGTGCCGGGGTTAGTTCGTAAAGGGTCACGGTCGGCCCGACAATCGCCTTTATGTCGGTGATTTCGATGTTGTAGGTGGCGAGCTTGTCAAGCAGGATCGACTTGTTTTCCTCCAGTTCGTTGTAGTCGATCTTCAGGGCGTCCTCACCCGCGTTGTCAAGGAGTTCCAATCCGGGCATCCGGAAGGCGCGATCTTCGACCGGTTTGCCGATCGGTCGCTGGACGCGGTCGGACCGCTCCTCTTCGATTCGCTCCTCGACCGTCAGCGTCAGGTCATCCTGGCCATCATCGGCAATCCCGGCGGGCTCAGCGGGAGAGGGCTGGGCGGGAAGTGACTTGCTGCGGGCGCTTTCGATCGGCCGTAACGTCGTCTCACCCGAGGCGAGAGTGCGCTCGTCCTTTTCGCGTGGGTCGTAAATGCGGGCTGTCGAAACCCGATGTTCTGTGTTTGGCTTCTCTCTCGGTGATCCGTGTCGAGCAGCCCCTTCGGCTTCCGCCTTGGCTTTTGCCGCTGCTTCGGCGAGGATTCGCTCTTTCTCCGCCTCGCGTGCGGCCGCTCGCTTATCCTTGAGCTCCATGAGCTCCTCTCGCCTTTTTTGGCGATGCGCCTTGTTTCGTGCGCGCCAGTCCTTGATGCTCTCCTTCAGGTTGAAGATGCCCTCCTCGAGCCGGTCGATCGACCGCTGGATGTCGCGATCGATCATCAGCAGAATCACGACGGTGAGCGAGAGTAACTGCAGCAGCAAGGCTCCGACCGACCCGAAGACACGGATCATCCAGCCGGCTGTTCCAACACCCCAACCGCCGCTCCAGACCAGCGTGTCGAGGTCAAAAACGACGCCAAGCCAACCAAACATGGCGGACAAGACGAATCCCCCGATAAACACCAGCGTCGATACGAGCGGCAGATAAACGGGTCGGCGGCCGCGAAACATCAGATAGCCCCATGTGAACATAAGTCCGGGGACCACGATTACGACGTAACCGAGAAGGTTGTATACCAGTCCATGGGCAATCCATGCACCGATGAGTCCGAGGGCATTCTGGGCGCGATTGTCGCCCGGGTTGACGGCCTCGCGGACCGAGAAGTTCTTGGCCAGGTTGCTGTCGAGCGGGCTGTAGCTCAAGACGGCAATGGCAATGAGGACGCCAAGCACCATGAGGATCAGACCCAGCACCTCTTTCTTGCGCTGGGCAGATACCAGACCCTCTTCAGGCGGTGCCGGTGACGTTCCTCGTCTCTTGTTGACTGTAGACGACGCCATTCGGGTGGGAAAACCTTGTGTGGGAAGCCAGTCGGGGGCCTGACTACTGAAAGCTAAGACACTTGGGCCTTGTATTGCAAAGATTTAGGCAAATGCTTTTTCATCGATGAAGTCGTGGGGCACGAGGCGCCGATCGCCGTAGGCGGGGAGTACACCCAGCGTATTCTCAGAAGCGCAGTACTCGACGTCTTCCGCGAGGCCCATCGATACCAGCCGTTTGGCATGTCTTGAACGCCGAACGGCGGCAGCCACGTCGTCCTTCTCGTGCCGATACAGCGTGAACGCGATATGAGATGTGTCGGTACTTCCGGCAGGCTCAGCACCCTGCCACAGCTCGTTGAGAATCCTGCCCGCGCATAGCGTGTCTTCAAGAGAGACCCTGTTGCGCCATCCTGCGCAGACAATAATCGTGTCGAGCCCTTTCTCTCGAATGAATCGGGTTGCGAGGCCGGCGTTGACAAATCCTGCGACGACGAGGTGCGCGGCGTGTCGCGCGCGCCGAATTGCGGGCGTCCCGTTTGTGGTCGTAAGGATGAGTGTCTTACCCGCGACGGCAGCCCGATCATATTCGAGTGGGGAGTTGCCGAAGTTATATCCCTCGATTTTCACCCCTGATCTCTCTCCGCCGAGGCAGTAGCTAGCCGGATCGAGGCCGGAAGCGATCTTGCCGGCGTCGTCGAGGTCCGAAGTAGGAACGACGTAACGTGCGCCGTTTGACAGGGCGGCCGCGATTGTCGTGCTCGTCCGCAGAACGTCGATTACGACCACGGTGCGGTCTCGTACGTCTTCATCTTCGATGTGTTGGCCGGTCAGAAAGACTTCGACGTTCATGACGTTTGCGGGATCGGGGTGCGATTTTTCAACTCTTATGCAGGGGCGCTTTGGCTACCTCTGCCGTGAGTTGCCGAGATCGTATCGATATGTGGATGGCCGACCCGGCGGCCGTGAATGCAGGGTCGTTAGGCACGTATCCGAGGCCGATACCGCACTGAAGAATGGGCGACTGGGTGCCACTTGTTACGATACCTATTTGCGCGCCATCCGAATCGAGAATGTCGTAGCCCTGACGAGGTATGCCCCGGTCAATCATTTTGAAGGCCACGAGCTTTCGCTCAGGTCCATCTTCCTTGACACAGGCGATCGCTTCCCGTCCGATGAAGTCGCCTTTGTCGAGTTTCGTGATCCAACCGAGACCGGCTTCGATCGGGTTGGTCTGATCGGTGATGTCGTTGCCGTAGAGACAGAAGCCCGCCTCCAGTCTCAGAGTGTCGCGTGCGCCCAGTCCGGCCGGGAGCAGACCGTCTGCGCGCCCTGCCTCGATCACTGCGTCCCAGATGTCCGCAGCCTTCTCGGGCGGGCAGTAAACTTCGAGACCGCGCTCGCCTGTGTAACCAGTCGCGGCGATGATCGCCCATTCGCAACCAAAGAACTCTCCGGCAGGGGCGTTCAGGAAATGGTAGAACTTGAGATCGGCCAGTGGGAGGTCTGTCAGGCGTTGCACTATCTCAATCGCCTTGGGACCCTGAATCGCCATCAACGCGACGTTTTCAGATTCGTTTCGAAGCGTGGTGTCGCCGGTCAGGTGTTCCTCGATCCAGGCGTAGTCCTTCTCTATGTTGGCTGCGTTGACGACCATCAGGAAGTTGTCCTCGCTCTCGCGGTATAGAATCAGGTCGTCTATGATTCCTCCGTTCGGCAAGCACATCACCGTGTACATAGCTCGGCCATTGTACATGGCATCCACATTGTTTGTCACCAGCCCCTGAAGAGTTTTCGCTGCGTCACTGCCGGTGAATCTGAACTCTCCCATGTGACTCACGTCGAAGATGCCGGCTGCGTTGCGCACCGCCATATGTTCGTCGATGATTCCGGAGTACTGGACTGGCATATCGAAGCCCGCGAACGGCATCATGCGGGCGCGCATCGAGACATGCCTTTGATGAAGGGCTGTTTGCTTGAGCGTGGTTTCAGTCATGGGATGTACTGCGAGTGGGACTCTGCGATAATACAGTCGGGTGGGAGCAGAATCAACGAACGACTGGGCCGACGGTTGCGTGCGAAAGCGTGGCCGGGTAACCACGATCAATCGAGACGATAGACGGCATAGCCGTCATCCGCCAGCGCCGCAGCGGCGGCCTCGGCTGTTTTCCGGTCGCCAAATCCAAAGCGGAACGTTCCACCGGTCCCCTCGCGAACCTTGAGGAGTTCCATGTCCTTAATGTTAATCTGGTGGCTGGCGAGGAGCGTGGTGGCCGCGGCAATCCAACCGGGTCGATCGTCCGCTCGAACGTAAACGTCGGCGAGAGGCGAGATAAAGCCCTTCGAGTCTTTCGGTATCGTTTCGCGGGCAACGCGTGCGGTGCCGAATGCGTCGGAAACAGTATCCAGGTCGTCTTCAATCAGCCGGTTGCGCATGCGCTGCACCTCAGCAACGAAAGTTGCAAGAGCGTCGAGCACCGGGCCGTGGTTTCCCGAGAGGATGTCCCGCCAAATGGTGATATCCGACCCGGCTACGCGGGTCATGTCGCGGAAACCGCCGGCAGCTAGTCTCAGATAGTTGGGGTCGAGTTCGTTTCGCGACGCGGCCACGTTGGTAAGGCATACGGCTAGCAGCTGCGGCAGGTGGCTGACGTAGGCAGCTATT
>JAHHLP010000412.1 GCA_018679295.1 Rhodothermia bacterium | reverse complement strand
CCGCTACCTTGCCAAAAGCAGTACCCTCCCCGTTCTCACCAACCGCGATAACGAGGTAAATGCCCGACGGAACGACCACACCGTCTTCGTCTCTGAGATCCCAAACTGCCCGACCGCCGCGAGTTCTCAGACTCGTGACCACATTCCCCAACGCGGTCACAATACTCATACGGGTTTCGTCGACAAGCCCCTCTATCGTGACCTGTTCGCGGACCGACTTGTCGCCGCTCCCGAGTACAACCGGATTTGGATATACGAACAAATCCCGAACGTCTTGCGCAGCGGTCACGGCGTCAATCTGTGCGCTCACAAGTCCTTCGGCCGTCGCCAGAAAAACCTCTCCGCGATCAGCTACGACTTCTACCGCAAGCACAGCATCAGATAGCAAAGGCGAGTTATCCTTCGTAAGGTGAAGCACCTCCTCGTATCCGCCCTCAGCCGGCTGGATGAGGCGCACTCCATCGTTCGTTGCGATCCATAGCCGGTTGGCCGGATCGACGGCAAGGTCGTTGACGGGTAATCCGAGAAAGAGAAACGCGCCCTCTGACCGGTCTGCACGCTGCGGCCATATTGCAACAGCGTTTGGATCGCGAGCGATGACACCGGTGTTGACGAAAAACGCCAGACCCTCGTCCGTACCGACCCACACCAGTCCATCTCTGTCCTCTATCACGGCGGTCACGGTGCGGCTCGGCAACCCCTGCCCTCCACCGCCGCGATTACCGAAGAAGCGAAAGCTATCGTCCGATGGATCTGTCGGCGAGGCCCCGCTATCGAGGACAGCAAGGCCTTTCACGAGTCCAAAAGATGACTCTTCGCGAACAATGATCCACTTCTGGCCGAAGGAATCGATGAATATCTTCCCGTACGCAGTGGAGTTGCTCGTCAATCCTTCGCCTACCATCGGCGCCAGCCCCGTCCACTCTCCGTCAGCCGATTGGTAGTGCAATGGCGTTGACGAACCGCGCGTCGTCGCCCAGACACCACCGTTGCCATCTCCTGCTATGCCGCCTGCGATGATGAACCCGGGAAAACCGGTCACGGGCCGAAGTGATGAGTTCGTTTCGTCGAATACCTCAACGCTCCCCTCGGTCGTCACCATCGCAACACCAGAGCCTTCGGATGCCGCCCAACCGTTCCCTTGAGCGTCGACCGATACGCTCGTATAACTGCTCCGGCCTTGCAATTCAGGGACCAGCTGGTCCACGTAGTCGGTCCACACGCCGTCATCAGCAAGGCGATGAAACCCGTTTCCTCCACCGAGCAGCCCACCTGCCCAGAGCGTCCCGTCCTTCGCGAAGAGGTCAGTGAACACACCGTTGTACGGTCCCGTCGGGGTAAACTGCTGCTCGATGCTCTGCGCACTGGTAGTACCCGCCTGCGGCAGCGGCAGCACCCCCAGACCGCCGCCAAAGTCCGCGACCCAAAGTCGACCCTCAACCCGCTCGACACTTACTGGAGACGCGAACCCCTCGATAGCGAAATGTGACACAGAACCATCCGAGGCAATCGCCAGCACTCTGGTGCCGGTATGGCCTATTAGCAAATCTCCGACCGGGTCCAATTGTCCAACGGTTACGCTGCCGAGGCCAAGCGCACGAAATTCTGCTGACTCCCGAACAAACGCGTCCGATACGGTCCCAACGTAGACCTGGCTGTCAAAGACCGCGACACTTCTGAGGGAAACGACGGGCGGAATCTCCGTGGACCACTGGGATGGATCCTGCAAGTTTGGAGAGCTTACCGGGGCGACGGCGAGCCCTGCCTCAGTGGCCACCCAGAATGATTTCACTCCCGACTCGTCGGGCGCCACCACCACGTCGTGCACCGGCGTCGCAGCAGCGAAGGAGCCAAACTTAGAGTACGAGTCCCTGACTTCACCCTTCTCGGAATCGAAAACCACTACGCCAAAGTCCGTACATAGCAGAAGCGAGTCACCATTTACTACGATCCTGTTTATCCCCTTGCGCGTGAACTGTGTCGCGCGTGTGAGATCCAGGAAGGATGTCACTGTGAGGTCCTGCGCGTCGATTCGATCGAGTACGCCATCGGAGTACCCGAGCCAGACCACCGATCGGTCTTCGTCGAATTCAATAGTTGATCCACCCACCGCGTGGAGACCCTGAACAGCTGTCAGTGTGCCGTCCAGGACGCCATCGCTATTCACCCGAAAAACACCCCCTGTCGTCGAGGCCCACACCCCATCGGGCGCGGCTGCAACGTCTGTCACGCGACGCATCGAGGTATGCGCGGTCCACGACGTAACCTGAGCCGATGCCGACGCGAACGTCAACAACATTGCAGCGAATGCTGGGGCCACGAGAGGCCTCATAAACACATACGATAGTTCAACGCAAAGGGAATGCAGGGGGCGTCTGGAAGAATGAAACTCAACGCGACCCCATACAGGAAAGGCATCTACAACTGCCGGATCAGATTCACCATCTCGATCGCCGCCATGGCTGCTTCGGCGCCCTTGTTGCCTGCCTTCGTGCCTGCACGTTCGATGGCTTGCTCGATCGTGTCGGTGGTGATTACGCCAAAGATAACAGGAACATCAGCGTCGAGAGAAACCCGCGAAACGCCTTTCGCAACGGCATCGCACACGAGGTCATAGTGGGATGTCGCACCCCTAATAACAGCGCCTATACAAAGGATCGCATCATACGCTCCAGACAATGCCAGCCTTCGGGCAACAAGGGGCACCTCGAACGAACCGGGACACCATGCGACGGTTACGCGATCCATGTCAGCATCGTGACGAGTAAGCGTATCCAACGCACCGTCGAGAAGCTTCTCCGTTATAAAACTATTGAAGCGGGACACGACGATCGCAAATGAAGCGTCCGACGCATCCATCCGTCCGTGAACGAACTCCGGCATTGCTATCCCTCTACTCTCAGTCTCCTATGAAGCACTGTGAGACGCGGAATGGGCCCCTTTGATTCAACCCTCGGCTGGCGGCTCCTCCCGGCCGGAGAATTAACCCATCCGCATAATGTCCTGAACCGGGGCGCCCTTCTCACGGCTGAGAGCCGCGTGTCGCGTGCGCTTTCAGTTCGCCATACCAGGAGAGGGAAATGCCGTGCTGGCCAAGTGCAACCTTGCCGGATGCATCGGGCCCGTGAAAATCGGAGCCCCCCGTCTTCATGAGTCCGAGTTGATCGGCTATCCGCTCAAAATAACCGGCCAGGCGTTCATCATGTGACGGGTGGATGACTTCGAGCGCATCAAGACCCCAGCCGACGAACTTTCGGATGTGTTCCTCCGGCGTCCAGTCTCCCGGATGCGCCAGGCTTCCGACGCCGCCGACGTCGTGGATCATATCGATGGCCGACCTTGTTTCGATTTTCGAGGCCGGTACGTACGCAGGGCATCCAGCGCCGAGGTACTTGTCGAAGGCTTCTCGGGTGTCTCGCGTATGACCTTGCTCGACCATAGCGAGGGCGATGTGGAGTCGGGTGGGGGTACGACCGTAAACAGAGACGTCTTCCACGGCGACATCGATTCCTGAGGTTCGGAGC
>JAHHLP010000540.1 GCA_018679295.1 Rhodothermia bacterium | reverse complement strand
CGGCAAATCGGAGCACTCCGTGCATAGGTCCTGACTGAGGAGATACGTCCTTTGTCTCGACACTGATTGCGCCCATATTTCCCGCGCCCCAGGTGAGGGCGTACGGTCCCTTCACGACTTGAATCCTGTCCACGATGGTTGGGTCGAAGTGACTTACCTGTGAGTCCATCCGCAGGGGACCGGCGGGTAGTTTGCGCGCCCCGTCAACGTAGGCGCCGACCTCTGTTTCGACCAGTCCCCGGACGTTGGGGTCGAGTCCGAGAGGACCCCGGCGGGCCGCATCGACACCCGGAAGCACCCGGAGCATTTCGCCGGAATCGACCGAATTGGACTCCCTTACCTCGCGTGCGGCCAGTGAAGCCTCGGGCTGCAGGTCGGGTCGAAGGGCGGTGACCTCGACACCGGAGATGCCGATTGCACGAGGTGTTAGTTCAACGCGGATCCTACGGGTCTCGCCGTCTGCGATGCGGATGTCAATATCTTCCGAACGATATCCAACGAATCTCACGTGTACGGTGTAGCGACCGTTTTTAAGATTCGAGATAAGAAATTCTCCGTTCGAATCGGTCGAGGTGCCAATCCGCAAGCGGTCAATAATGACGGTGGCGCCGGGCAGAGGTTGCAGCGTCTCGCCGTCGAGCACGGCACCTTCAAGTCGACCAACTGACTGCGCGCGGGCCTCGGAGGGCGGAGCAAAGAATGCCGCGCTGATGACAAGCATCCATAGGACGGTTGTCACGCCGGCACTTTTATTCTGAATCATGGTCATGCCAGGGAAATGGTAAGTCTTTGATCTGGAGACGGTGCTCCGGCTCAACACGGTAGCCGCGTCGAGAGGCGTCGGTACACCATATCGAACTCTAGATCACACCTGGCGGCCTGAAGATGTCGAGAGGATGTCCGGCCGATTTGCGTGGTAGCAACTCCGTCAGGAACTCCGGCACATCCGGAAGCAGAGTGTCCTTGAGTTCGGCTAGGACGGCATTGCTTATCTGCGGAATGAGCGTCACTGCTGAGTTGCTTCGGCACTGGGTGAAGCTGGCCTCAGAATCCTTCGCCCGCATTTTGTCATGCTCTCTATGGTGCTCGCAGTCCGGTGGACACGCGAAGAGCCCGTGATGGCAGTGATGAGCTTCTGACGCTAAATGGACAACGACCAAGACAGACAACATCTGCGTGATGATCAGAACAGCGATCATCAGTTGACTTGTACGTCGAACGTAGCTGTTTACACTCACGAGTCGGTATGCCGGATGAAGGCCGTATACTAATGCGCGCAGGTACAAACCGCCAGTCAATCTGTTGTCGTGATGGCGGCCTTTCACAAGACTCGCGAACTGCCACAAAAGAATGTGGGTTGCACTTACGAGACCGATCTCTGACGCGTTTCAGGACTGTCAACTCACGCATCGAGCGCGTGAGCGTATAGAACTGGCCACGGCGAGGATGCAGCACGCCCGATATGAGGATGCTCTTGCGCAGGCTGGGTGCCGCATTAGACGACTGCAGCCGCTTCCCGAAATGCCGGACGCGGTTTTTGTGGAGGATACTGCCGTCGTCCTCGACGAGATTGCGATCGTTGCCCGTCCCGGTGCGGCATCGCGTCGTCTGGAAGTACCTTCGGTAACGAATGCTATAGAGGCTTATCGCCCGACCGCTTTCGTGAATCCACCCGGCACTCTTGACGGCGGCGACGTACTGAGGGTGGGCCGCCGACTATTCGTTGGATTGTCGTCGCGGACCAACCCCGTCGGTGCGGAGATGCTTGAGCGCATCGTCGATCCGTATGGATACGAAGTAACTCACATTGAAATCGTCAAGTGCCTGCATCTAAAATCTGCGGTAACGGCCCTTGACGATCGGACGCTTCTTGTCAATCCGGCATTGATCGAGCCCAGTGCATTCGGAGAACTGAAGGTGGTCGAGTCGGATCCCTCGGAGGCCGAGGCCGCAAATGTGCTAGCAATCAATGACGTTCTGATCTGTGCCGCGCAGTTTCCGCGCACGCAAGCGCGTCTGGAGCAGCTCGGCCGCCGCGTGATCTCGGTCGACCTGTCGGAGATCACGAAGGCTGAGGGGGCAGTTACCTGCTGCAGTATCCTCGTGGATGATCGCCGAGAGGCCTTGTCGCAGGGCTAGTAAGAGCGGGTCTATTTCCTCGAGAGCACGACGGGTCCGGAGACCGGCTGTCCATCCGGAAGGTAGAACCAACCGCCGAGTCTGTTACGCATCAGGAGTCCGTTGAAGCTTAGAAGGTGCTCCTTGTTCGCGCTCCCAACGAGACTGATCTCGACGCTGCTTCCCGCGCGTTTGCCCTCGGCCTCAATGAAGGCCACAAATCGCGATGAGTGGGTGCTGCAGGACGCAGGATCGACCCAATAGCTTCCAGAGCCAGACACACCTGCTTCCGTCTCGTTTAGAACGAGGTCGAAATCGTACGCCGACCAGCAATCTGTCTCTACGTCTCCCGCAAGCACTCCGGCGAAGCGGCCGGACCACTGACCAAGCGCAGTCACATTGGCCAACTCATCAGCATCGGGACTCGCCGTGTCGGCCGACTCCAGATCCTCGATGCCGAAATATGAATGCAGAGACTCGGACGCGTTTGACCCGTAGGCGAGTGGGGGGACCGGCGCAGCTACGATG
>JAHHLP010000267.1 GCA_018679295.1 Rhodothermia bacterium | reverse complement strand
GTATTTTAGCCATATAACGTCATGACGTCCTTGCAAGATCCTCAGTTCAGATCGGCGAGATCTCTTTACGTCACGCAGCCGACTCTCTCCGAACGTCCCACCCTGGAAAGACCAGCACTGCCGGGTGCACCTTCAACGCCCGGGCAATCACCTTGGCGCGCTCGACTCCGAGGTTTACTCTGTCGTTCTCGATGGCAGAAATCGTGGACTGAGGAATCCCGGTAAGCTCCGCCAGTGCCGTCTGGCTGAGTTCCTGGAGTTCGCGAATGATTCGGACGGATTCGCCAACGGAAACGTCAACCGTCTTCTTCGCACGTCTGAAATCTCGCAAGTCCGTACTCATTTGCTTCGATAGTCATGAGGGGTCAGTTCGAGTACGAGTACTCTCATTTGATTTCCCTCTATCCTGTAAACAACTCTGAACTGAAGGCCCAGACGCGAAGACCGGTGACCTTTCCATTCACCTCGCAACGCCTCGTCATGAAACCCCTCGACCAGCCTGAGTCCTTGAGGTCCTGACACTTCGACGATGTCCTTCCACTTCTGGTATCGCCTCAATATCTCGTGAGGGAGACGGGAGAGCTTCCGGACGACTCGCCGATGTTCATAAACCTCCCACATACCATAAATATACTATACCATAAATAGTATGTCAAGATCGAGAACGCAGCACATTCTTTCGTCAGGGTTTCTCGAGCAGCTCGCAGACGGCATGTAAGAGGCGCTTCTCGTCGAAGACCGCTGAGCAACGTTCCATCGCCGCAGTGGAGCGAAAACTCCTACGCCTGCACCTCCTTGTCGAACGCACGATCGAACGCGACATCCGACGGCGGGAAGTCCACCGCCCGTACAAAGTCACACGCCTCCGACGCCCCGTGCTCACGGTCCATTCCGATGTCCTCCCATTCGACCGACAGCGGGCCCTGGTAGCCGATCCGGTTCAGCTGCCGGATGATTTCCTCGAAGTCGATCTGACCGCGACCCAGCGACCGGAAGTCCCACGCGCGGCGATCATCGCCGAAGTCCGTATGACCCCCAAACACACCCGCCTCCGTTCCGACCGGCGACCACCAGACATCCTTCATGTGCACGTGGAAGATCTTCTCCGCGAATCGCCGGATGAACTCCACGTAGTCGACGCCCTGGTATCCAAAGTGACTCGGATCGTAGTTGAATCCGAACGCCGGATGGTTGTCGATGGCGTCCAGCGCTCTCTCCGTCGAAGCAATGTCGAAGGCAATTTCGGTTGGATGGACCTCGAGGCCGAAACCCACACCGGCATCCTGGTACTGATCGAGGATGGGCTTCCAGCGTATTGCGAAGTCGTCAAATCCCTGTTGAATATCCGTCGGGTCGACGGGAGGGAAGGCGTAGAGCAGATGCCAGATGCTGCTTCCGGTAAAGCCGTTGACCACGCACACGCCAAGCTTCTCCGCCGCCCGACCCGTTTCGATCATCTCCTCGGCGGCGCGCAGATTTACACCGGCGGGATCCCCGTCTCCCCACACATGCGCCGGTAGTATCGATTTGTGACGGCCGTCAATGCGATCGCACACCGCCTGCCCGACGAGGTGGTTGCTGATCGCCCAGATCTTGAGATCGTGCTTCGCCAGCAGCTCTCGTTTCTGCTCACAGTAGCCATCCTCAGTAAGCGCGCGACGCACATCGAAATGATCTCCCCAGCATGCGAGCTCAAGCCCGTCGTATCCCCAGCCGCTGGCTTTCTCGGCTAGGGTCTCAAGCGGCAGATCCGCCCATTGCCCGGTGAATAGTGTGACGGGTCGTGACATGATACCTTCCGGTTTTCGATTGACGATTGGTCCGGGCTGCTGAAGACGTTCAGAGCCCGGGAAACTTGATCCACTTCTCTTTCGATTTCGAGCTCTTGACGGCCGTCTCGATGAACGCCATGCCGGCAACGCCGTCGTCGACGGTCGGGAAATCATAGCCGTCTTCGGGTGGTGCATTCCCATCGACACGATCCGCAATCGCTCTGGCAGCCGCCAGATATACGTTCGCAAACGCCTCTATGAATCCCTCGGGATGCGCAAACGGCGTGCGCGTGTTCGCCTTCGCGGCGTCGCCCAGATAGTCATTGCCACGCCGGTACACGTGCCGCGGCGCGTTGGCGTACTTGACGATCAGATCGTTAGGGTACTCCTGGTGCCATTCGATGGACGCCTTCGTTCCGTAGGCGCGAATGCTCAGCGCATTCTCGTCGCCGTTGGAGATCTGCGATGCATAGATGATGCCTTTTGCTCCGCTCTTGAAACGAACCAGAATATTGCCGTCGTCGTCAAGCTCGCGACCGGGGATGAACGCCGTCAACTCGGCGCACATCTCGTCGACCTCCACGCCACAGATGTACCGAACCAGGTTATGCGCATGCGAGCCAATGTCGCCGATGGCGTTCGAAACACCCGCCACCTTCGGATCCGCACGCCAGTTCGATATCTGACCCTGACTCGCGCCCTCGACGTCGCCCACCGCGTAGCCCTGCGGATATTCCGCTACGATCTTCAAGAGCCTCCCCAGCTCACCGTCCTGCACCATCCGACGCGCCTCCTTGACCATCGGATAACCGGTGTAGTTATGCGTTAGCGCAAAGACAAGGCCCGAGGCTTTCACAATGTTGCGCAACTCAAGACCCTGCTCCAGGCTGTACGCCAACGGTTTGTCGCAGACAACGTGGAATCCTGCCTGCAAGAACGTCTTCGCCACATCGAAGTGCATGTTGTTGCGCACGACGATGCTCACGAAGTCGATGCGCTCGCTTATCGGCAGTGCAGCCTCTGCGGCTGCCATCTCCGCGTAGCCTCCGTACACCCGCACCGGATCCAGAAAGAAGTCCTCGCCCGAGAGCCGCGACACCTCCGGGTCGGACGAAAAACACCCGGCCACAAGTTCAATCTTGCCATCGAGATTGGCGGCCATGCGGTGGACCTGGCCGATGAACGCCCCGCGCCCCCCGCCAACCATTCCCATCCGAAGCTTTCTATTCATCTCACAGGTTGCGTAATGTTGGATGTCGCAAACGTAGTGACCGCTAGCACTCGACGGGCCGGCCTGTCTCAGCCGATTCGTAAATCGCGTCGATGATCTTCATCAACGAGAGCGCCTCGGCCGGCGTGTTGAGCGGCTTCTCCTTGCCCTCGATCGACCAGACGAAATTGGCGGCTGAACGGATGCGGCCCATGTCCTCACATTCCTCCACAACAATCGTCCGGTTCACCGAGTTGCCATTCTCCTGAACGTAGAGCTCGCACGTATCAACGCTACTGTCGTCAACGCCGTCCCGCGTGAACAGTCGTTCGACCTTTCCGCCTGCACCTGTTCCCTGGAAAACAACGGACACCTCTTCACCCCGCACCATCTCGGCCCACGAGACCTGCAGCGTGAGGACCTGTCCGGATTTGAACGTGACGACTCCGTGCGCCGCCGTTTCGACATCCGTCGTTCCATCCTTCACGTCCAGAATTCCCCACGGACCCTTGAAACTCTTGTCCGCGATGAAGTCGTCGAATGTCCGGCCCAGCACCCATGCCGGTTCCGGATAATCCATGAAGTGG
>JAHHLP010000203.1 GCA_018679295.1 Rhodothermia bacterium | reverse complement strand
CTACCGATCCATCGACAGATACCTTTATTTTTCCGCGCCGGTCACGCTTGACGACCCGACGTCCATCCTCCCCTCGAAGGATGTCGTTGTATTTGAGTTCGAGCCCCGCCGTGCCGTTGCCGTCGGAGTTCACATGTCCGAGCACGTGGGACAGGGTCGTACCGTAGTTGTAGCGGCGCGCGTAGTCCGGTTCGAGGATCACGCCCGGCACGTTCCAGGATTCGATCGCCTCCTTTACATCCTCGCGGAGTCCGCGGCGCAGCATGACATACTTGAGGCTCCTGCGCCGATCGATCCTGCGAGCGATAGATTCCCTGGAAGCTCCAGTCACGCGCGATAGCGACGTTATGAATCTCGACCGCTCGGCGGCAAAGCCTGGAACGGTGGGATCGAGCGCCAGATCGTAGCGTGCTGCATTTACCGCCAGAGTGCGTCCTTCGCCGTCCAGAATCGCTCCGCGAACCGCCGGGATTACCTGGGCGGAACTCGCTTGCCTACTCCCTTTCTGTCGCAGCTCCGTGCCATCGTACGCGTGGATCCGAAGCACCTGCAGACCAACGAGGGCGGGCAGGATGCTGAGCAGCGTCAGCACCACGTACATCCTTGCCAGTATTTGATCCTTCGGTTTCAAGTGCTCGGTTCAGTCATCGATGATAATGGTGCGCCCGTAGGCGGCGTCTTCAACAAGGCCCAGCATTGTCGCGCGGCGATGGATAGCCGTGGGACCGGTCAACCCATCGAACTCGCCCTTCACGCGATTGTATTTCAGGTGGAGCCGATGATTCGCTTTTCGCGCTTCTTGCGTCTTGGCCAGCACCTCCTGCGTAGCGTGGACGTGTCCCACGTACAAGGTGAATGCGGTGGCGACGAGAGCAAGTATCAGAGCGAAACGAACGGTCGGCACGGCGTCGAGCAAAGGCTGGCGCGGTGGCGACTTAATTTTTCGATTCGCCTTGGACTCCAGTTTGCCCCAGCTCGGCAGATCGCCATGATCCTTTCCGCTCTTGCGCTTCGTGGAGCGTGCGGAAGATTCTGATGCCGCGACCTGGGAGGCCCGGCCACCCACTGTAACCACGGTCGCCGCTCTCGACCGGTTCACTTTGCGTGACCGGGTTGAAGCATTGACTGTGACGGTCGACGGCTCGCGCCGCGACTTGGTCGTCTTTTTCTTATTCGTCTTTTTAGCGACAGGCATTGCCCAACTCCTGGGTTTAATGTCTGGCCTGCGTTGCCGCATGGGCATGTTCAAGTGGGGGACTCCCTGTCCGAGAAGTCGGTACGCTCTGCTATTCGAAGGCGGGCGCTTCGTGACCGAGGGTTAAACTCGATCTCTTCGGCATCCGGACGAATCAGCCTCGGCGCGATGGGACTCCAGGGAGTTTGCACATTGCCGTAGACGTCTTTCACGGGTTGGCCGGCGAAGTTGCCAAAGCGTAGGTATCGCTTGACACGCCGGTCCTCTAACGAGTGGTAGCTTATCACTGCGAGGCGACCGCCGCTTCGGACGATGCGGGTTGCCGACTCAAGCGCGCTTTCTAAGGCGGCCAGTTCATCATTAACCACAATGCGCAATGCCTGGAAGATGCGCGAGAGCGATTTGATTTCCTCGGCTATTGGAACGCACGAACGAACTGCATCCGCCAGCTGAGCAGTGGTGTTCACAGGACGGGCGGCTACGATCGTCTTGGCGATACGCCGCGCGCGACGCTCCTCTCCGTACTCACGGAGAATCGCTGCGAGTTCCGCTTCCGGGGCATCGTTAACGATGTCGGCCGCGGTCTTTCCTGAGGAGCCCATTCGCATGTCGAGAGCACCGGTCCGCGAGTAGCTGAACCCGCGCGTCGCGTCGTCCAGTTGACGTGAAGAGACGCCTAGATCGAGGAGTATACCGTCCACCGAGACAGCGCCGACCCCGTCGAGATGCGATTCCAGGTCGCGGAAGTCTCCGCCAAGGAGTATCAGACGACCTGTGCGTATCTGGGGTGCCAGACGCCGTTGCACTTCGGCACGTGCCGCTTCGTCACGGTCAATACCAATGACGCGGCCATTCTCGTTAAGGGCGTCGAGCAATGCTGCCGCATGCCCCCCACCGCCCAGTGTGCCGTCTACGTAGATACCACTTCGGTCCGTAATAAGACCGTCTACAACAGCTTTGCAAAGAACAGGTGCGTGGTATCCGGTTGCGTAGCGTCCGGCTTCGCTTGCGGAGTCACGCCCGGACTCACCGCCGGTAGCTTCAGAGGTCATTCCCGACCCATGACGCTCTCGGCGAGAGTCTGGTAGTCTACTTCCTGGCTCTTGAGGTAGGCCTCAAAGTGCTCGGGATTCCATATTTCAATGTGGTCGAGGGCACCGATGATGAGAGCGCGATCCTTGATGTCTGCAAACTCGATCAGTGGCTTCGGCAATCCGATTCGCCCCTGCCCGTCCAACGAGACTTCCTCAGCCCACATCAGGATGCCGCGTATAAAGTCCCGCGACTTCGTGACATAGGTGTTGAGCGTGCTCATATCATCTTCCATCTCCTCCCAGCGATCCTGTGGATATCCGAAAATGCATTTCTCGAATCCACGCGTCAGTGTAAACGTGCTCTTGGCCTCCGGCTTCAGCACGCTTCTCATCTTGGCAGGGACGGCGACCCGACCCTTGCTGTCGACGGAATACTCTGCCTGTCCCTTGAACCCGGCCATGGGCTAGCCATTGACTTTCTACACACGTGCATGGGAAGACCTGGGAATTTTCCCCACAATTCCCCACCGAAGGATCAAAGGTACATCATGAGATGCGAATGTCAAGAGATGCGGGGCGTTTAACATTAATTTTGTTGGAGATAGCTACTGTGTGACATATGTGTGTCGCGCAATGGTACAGCTCTGCACTGAAGAGATATTTGTGCGAGGCTACCGACTGGGACACGGTGAAGACTCAGACGGGTCGGACCACGTCCGGCCTACTAAGAGGTCTACCGCCGATGGGATTGAATCGGATGTCGCGCGGTTGCACGCATCATCGATCCCACGTTGACGCGATCTCCGCCCGCCCGGCTTGAATGCCGCTCGGCAGATTCAAATGTTCGCCGTGGCGAGCTTGGCCCCGTTGCGGCGCTGCAGAGATTCGGGAGAGACAAGCATGTCCTTGTCGCGTGCATAATCCGCGCACGCCTTGACGAACGACTTGAACAGCGGGTGCGGGTGACCGACCTGGCTTCGATACTCGGGGTGAAACTGCACACCAACAAACCATCGTTTGTCGCCCAGCTCGACAATCTCTACGAGGTCCCGCGCCACATTGACACCGGTGAATTGCATCCCGTGCTCGAGCAGTTTGTATCTAAGCACGTTGTTGACCTCGAAGCGGTGCCGATGCCGCTCGGTGACCTCCGACTCACCGTAGATCTCGCGTACCCGAGATCCCTCGAGGAGGAAACATTCATATGATCCCAGCCGCATCGTTCCTCCCTTGTCGGCGATGCGCTTTTGCTCCTCCATCAGGTCGATGACCGGGTGCTTGGTGTCGCTGTCGAACTCGGTCGAGTGCGCATCTTCCCACTCGCACACGTTGCGGGCAAACTCGATGACGGCACACTGCATCCCTAGGCAGATTCCGAAGAAAGGCACGTCGTTTTCGCGGGCAAACCGAATCGCTTCCAGTTTGCCGTCGATGCCTCGTTCACCGAACCCTGGAGCCACCAGAATACCTCCCACGTCGCCGAGCAGCTCGTCCACGTTGTCGGCATTCAAATCGTCCGACAGAATCAACTTCAGATCAACTTTGACCCTGTTTGCAGCGCCCGCGAGAATGAAGCTCTCGGAGATCGACTTATAGGCGTCCTGGTGTGTCACATACTTGCCTACCAGAGCAACCTTGACGGTATCCTCGGGCTCCTTCAACCGGGAGAGAAACTCGATCCACTCCTTGAGATCCGGTTCGTCGAGGAAGGAGTCGCGTTCGACGTCGTCTTTGATATGCAGCCGCTCGACGACGAGTTCATCCATTCCTTCTTCCTTCAGAAGAAGGGGTACCTCGTAAATGGACTCTGCGTCGCGCGCCGCCTTGACCGCTCGCGGCTCCACATTGCAGAAGAGCGCCAGCTTTCGTCGAAGGTCCGCATTCAACGGATATTCAGACCGGCACACCAGAATGTCAGGCTGCAGGCCGTGGGACAGCAGCGTCTTCACTGAATGCTGCGTAGGCTTGGTCTTCAGCTCACCCGCGGCAGCAAGGTAGGGTACCAGGGTGAGGTGCACGTTGAGCGTATTTCTCGGTCCGAGATCGTAACGGAGTTGCCGGATCGCTTCGAGGTAGGGCTGACTTTCAATGTCACCAACGGTACCACCGATTTCCGTCAGCACTACGTCGAACTCACCCGTCTCACCCAGCTTCAGCATCCAATGCTTGATCTCGTCGATGATGTGCGGTACAACCTGCACCGTCTTTCCGAGATAGGCGCCGGCACGCTCCTTTGTGATTACCTCGAGATAGATTCGTCCCGTCGTGACATTGTTGGCCTGACTGGTCGGGATGCCGAGAAAACGCTCGTAATGGCCTAGGTCGAGATCCGTCTCCGCACCATCGCTCGTGACGTAGACCTCGCCATGCTCGAACGGGTTCATCGTCCCGGGATCGACGTTGATGTACGGGTCGAACTTCTGAATGGTGACCCGCAAGCCGTGTCCTTCCAGCAGGCGGCCGAGCGACGCGCAAAAGATGCCCTTGCCGAGAGACG
>JAHHLP010000275.1 GCA_018679295.1 Rhodothermia bacterium | reverse complement strand
GCCATGTCCTGACGCGCCAGAGCAAATCCCGTTTTCGCCGCTTCCCTCGCGAGCGTCTCGTACTGATAGTCCGCCTTCTGTCCGTTAACCTCCACCATGCTCTTGTATCGCGCGGAATTGTAGTACGCGAAAGAGATGCCGAATGCGGCGATCATTACGAGTAGTCCTTTGCCAAACATTAATTATACCTGCTAAGAATTGAGTGATTTGTGCTTTGGAGATGCGTTGCTACCAGGCGCATCGGACTCCACAAGAAATGACTTCGGATATGCGGATTGTATCCGGCCTCGCAAGGCCGTCCGGTACTACCGTGACCGTGACTCTCTTAAGTCGCGTTGGATAGCCAACCGTCGTTTGCCCATCCATCTCGGACAAATAGGCGACCAACGACCTGACCTCAAAACTCGACTCGATTCCGTTTACCTTACGCTTCTCGTCCTGGATCAGTCCGTGATAGTCGCTGACGTCGTCGAGAACGGACGTGATAGATACCTCGGTGATCGGATTCAGCAGTCCGCTGCTCGCAATCGCACCGGTGAGAGTGGCTTGGTCGAATGCCTTCGCCCCAATTTCCTCGAGCTTATCAGTCGCCACCGCCGTTGATCGGACCGCTAGACTACCGCGGATGGCGTTCATTCGCTGCTCGAGCACGCCTCGGTGTTGCTGAAAAGACACGAGCGACGCCAAGGCCATTGCGATAACTGCGATGAGAGTCTGAGGCATTGCCGAATAAGAGTGATTGCGAGGATTGCAGATGAGGCCGAATTGTACCGGCAATCCACGTTATCCCAAACGGCATACCAACTACTATGGGCCTGCTCCTCAAAGCCACAGTTGCCCTGATATTGCACGCGAAAAGGGGCGTTTCGGCGGCCTGAGAGGGCATTTGGGCGGCAATTGGACGCGCAGGAGCAGCATGCGGCAAAGCGTCGCCACCAACGGTACTCCTGTTCCAAATTGAGACAATCGTCTCACAGAGACACGAATGACGGGCGGGTCTAGCGGCCCGTAGATGAGGTGGCAGGGGCCGCTAGTAGCTTGCGAATCGGGGCTGCGCGGAACGGGAGATGGCGTCGCAGGGAAGCACTATTGGCCACCTTTTCTGCGACTGCAAGGAAGGGAAGGCGACAATGTTCGATCAGCCACAGACGTCGAACAACCGACAGCCGCGTCGTCGCGCCACTTCAGGCCGCAGCTACTCGCTAGCGGTGACGCGCACCATCTCCTCGACGGTCGTCTCGCCCATCTTCACAAGCTCGCGGGCGGAATCCTCAAGCGTAAGCATGCCTTCGCTCACGGCGAGGTCACGGATGGCGTCTTCGTCGATGCTTTCGCCCGCCTCGACGATCATGTGGCGAATGGCCTGAGAAAAGTAGAGGGTTTCGCACATCGCGCGCCGTCCCTTGTAACCGTTCCCGTTACACGTTCGGCACGAACGATCCTGTACCGCCTTGTAGAACGTAGTCGCATCCAGTTCTTCCTGGGTGAAACCCAGCGACTTCAATAGTATCCCGTCCGGATTCTCTTCCACCTTTCTGCATGTCGGGCATACGTTTCGGATGAGGCGCTGCGCCACGATGAGGTTGATAGCGTATGATAGAAGGAACGGCTCGATGCCCATCTTGTAGAGCCTGCTTACGGCGCTTGGGGCGTCGTTCGTATGCAGCGTCGAGAACGTGAGGTGGCCGGTGTTGGCGAGTTTGATCGCAAGCTCTGCCGTGTCCTTGTCACGCATCTCACCGACCATCACGATATCCGGGTCATGCCGGAGAATGGCGCGCAAGGCCTGCTCGAGGTTGAGCTTATGGTTCAACTTGATCTGTCGCACACCCTTTATGATGTACTCGACAGGATCCTCAACGGTGAGCACATTCACCTCAGGCGTCACGACCTGATGCAGGGCGGCGACGAGCGTGGTGCTCTTACCGGAGCCGGTCGGACCGGTAAGGATTACCATTCCATGGGGCTGCCGGATCGCCTTGTCGAATTTGGCCAGAGCGACATCCAGCATTCCCAACTTGCGCAGATCCGTGAGAACCTTTCGGTCATCCAGAATTCGGATGACTATACTCTCGGCGCGCACGTCCGCCCGCTCGGTAGCAATCGGCAGAACTGATACACGAAAGCGAATCAGAGCGTCATCGATGCGTCTCTGCACAAAGCCGTCCTGCGCAGCATCGCGTTCAAACCGGTCGACATTTGTAGAGTTGTCCTTTACGACGGCCAGGAATGCCTCAGGATGGACCTTCTCCTCGGTGTGCCATTTCTTCAGGCGTCCATCGACCCGGAAGTGAATCTCCACCTGGCGCCGGGCGTTCGGGAAGATGTGAACGTCGGACGCACCTTGCCGAACACCTTCCACAAGCGATGCCTCGAATAGGTTGATCAGCGTCGACCGTGAAATCTCGGCTTCAAGGGCGTCTTCGTCGATGAGCCCTTCCTCCTCCTCGTAGTTGGTCCCGAGATCCATCGCAAACGGATCGTCGGTCATCCGCTGCAGATATTCATTCTGCTTGGGGAAGAGGTCGGCTACGATGCCAACAATGTCACTCTCCGCAGCATAGCGAATCTCGAAACGGCCGATCTTCAGCTCTTGAAGGAACCGGTTCAGCTCCGGACGCGCCGGGTCGTGCGACGCAAAGATCAGTCGATGGCTTCCACCCCTGCCGACCTCTGCCTCGTAAGGAATGGCCTTCAGTTCAAGCAACTCGTCCCGCTTTTCTTCTTCAAACGTGTTCATGACGAGCCGGACGAACTCAGGATTCGGCTTTCCGTCGCCGATTTCCGCCGTCGGGAATGCGTAGACCTTGGCCGCTTCCGCATAAATGGCATCGCGATTTACCGTAGGCACGAGCGCGAGGATTCGCCACAGCACTTCGCGCGGATGCTGCTTTGCCAGTTCCTTCGCTTGATCGACCTGCTCAGAGGTGACAACCTTCTTCCTGAGCAGCATCGACACGACGCGATCGCGAGGAAAAGCGCCCGGCAGAGCCTCTTCGTCGACGAAAGCGGGATCTACCTCCGGCACATCCTCAGTCTCGGACGCTGCCTCGGGGTGATCCGGCATCCCAGGCGAATCACCCCGGGCGTCCGAAGACGACGCCGAAACGTCGTCTAGGTATTGCGCGTCGGTCGTAGGTTCCAGATCCTCTCCTGCGACGGCCGGATCGGAGAGCATTGAGTCGCTGCCAGCGGGTTCAGTGACTTCTGAGATGACCCGCTCTTCGGCTTTGCGCACCGCGGCATCGGTGATCTCATCGGTCAGCGAATCGATCTCATCCTGAATAAACAGGGATGGATCTTGCATAATCAGATCCCACAGATCGCTGCCCTCTTTCTCATCGTCCCCAACGTCGACCGAGTCCAATGCGCTCTCGAGGTCATCCACCTCACCCTCTTCCAGCAAAGCATCCAGATCTTCCAGGTCCGATGCTCCAAGGTCGAGAAAATCGGGATGCACGTCCTCGTTCCCGGACTCGCCGTTGTGGGGTTCCTGCGATGGCCGGTCAGGTGCCTGCGGCTTCCACCGATCCGGTGTCTCTTCGTACGAATGGGATGCGTCGTCCACGGAACTACAGGGTCTCTTGGTGGGAATGAGATTCGGTCACTCTTCTGTCTATACAC
>JAHHLP010000200.1 GCA_018679295.1 Rhodothermia bacterium | reverse complement strand
GGCCAGCCTAATGCATGACACCACTGAATTTGAGTGCATACTGGCACTTTTCGTCGCCGTTATCTTCTTCTTTGGACTCTTCTATACGAAGGCGTTCCGGCGGAATTAGTCGGCTATTGCCGGCAGTTCGTGAATGCGCGGCGGTGCACGGCGAGGTTTGCGTGAACAAGATTCCGGAGTTTCGGTAGGCTAGCGGATAGCTCTCCAATCAACTCCGGTATGACGTCTTACCTTCAGAAGGCCTGGCGAACTGTCGCCGGCCTGCTTCTCGTGGTGATCGCGGTCTCGGCGGCACTTTGGCTGGCGCGTCCTCGCTTCTCGGAGACCGAGGTGCGGCAGCGGATCGTGACCGCGATCCAAACGGAGTCGGCCAGCTCCTTCTACGTGACCGGCGAGCTGGAGATCACGGCAACCGCATCGGTTCAGAACACCCGCTACCTGATCCCTCCTCTTCGCTTGAACCTTGGCACGACTTCGGCGACCGTACGGCTGCCCGGGCGGGTCACGTATGGGTTTGACGTCAGGGAGCTGACTCCTGAGCACGTCGCGGTAGACCCCAACGGCGACATTACTGTGACGATACCCGAGCTTGCGATCAACTCGGTAGAGGCAGACCTCGAACTGATGGAGGTGCAGACAGATGTGGGCTGGGCACGCACCTATGCAGGAAGCGGGCAAGAGGTTACCCGCGAAGCGATGTCGCAGGCGCACGACATACTTCGCCAGCAGGGTGCAGCGCATCTGCGCGACAATTCACAACCTCGTATCAATACGGCCAAGGCGCTTCAGGTGATGTTGACGCCGGTTCTCCAAGCCGTAGGAATCGCTGAGCCGCGCTTCACATTTCAGGTCGGAACGAATCTCGTGATGGAGTCGGAATTATGAAGTACGTGGGGCAGTGGGCTCACGTCCAATCTCCCCGTCACCAACCATCGTCTCGCTCAACGAGGACCCGTCAATCATAGAGGAGCCATGCCGACCTCCTGCTGAGGAAACCTTCAACCTCATCGTTCCAGGACGCGACTATGGAATCTGCCTTGACCCCTTGCAGCAGCATTTCGCGAAGCCGCGTCGTACCCGCGAGCCGATCAAAGCCGGAAGCACGGAAGAATCCGTCTCCCTCATCTCGTTCGATGTATTGTTGCAGCATCAGCTCAAGCAAGGATATGCCGGCCTCCACCGATCGAACCGACTGCGGGTCGCTGACAACGTACCGGATACCGGACAGTTGCTCCCCCAGAAGCTTTGGACGGGATGACATTCCCGGAATGCTACGGGGCGTAAACTGGATCGCCTCAAAAGCCAGACCCGGTACGTCCAACGCGTTAAGGCTGCTTGCCAAACGAGCGCCATCGAGCCATTCGGCTCCGATTGTCAAGAAGGGCTGGATGGTGCCGCGTCCCTCGCTGGCAATCGTGCCTTCAACGAGGCATGCTCCTGGATATACAAGTGCCACATCAAACTCAGGTATGTTGGGGCTTGTTGGGGTCCATGGCAGGCCCGTGTCAGGCCACCGCATGGCGCGGCTCCAGCCTTCCATGCCAACGACACTGAGGCGCAGATCCTCAACGCCGGTACCCCAACCTTCTCCAACAGCCATCCTGGCCAGCTCGCCGACGGTCATGCCGTGCGCGATCGGAATGGGAAAATATCCGACAAACGACTTGAACTCCGGTTCGCGCAGAAAACCCGATACGTAGTCGCCCCCAAGCGGATTGGGCCGATCTAGAACGACGAACTCGACGCCTGCTTCGGCCGCGGCTTCCATCGATAATCCCATCGTCGAGATATACGTGTAAAAGCGTGCGCCAACATCCTGAATGTCGAAGACCAACACGTCCAGGCCGGCAAGGACCTCAGGAGCGGGACTTCGTCTGCTGCCATACAGGCTGTATACAGGGACGCCAAGCGCGGCATCTACCGTGTCCTCGACGCCTGCGCCCGCATCGGACTGACCGCGAATACCATGTTCTGGGCCAAACAGGGCCGTCAGCTGCACATCCGGATGCGCGTCCAGCACATCTGCCAGATGTCGATTCTCAATGACGGTTGTGTGGTTGGCGATCAGACCGACCCTACGGCCTCGCAGCTCCTCGAAATCCCTTGCCGCAAGTACTTCAGCACCGGTTCGGACCGCTGGGCGCTCTGTCTGTACCCCCTGCGACTCGTTCTTAGCCCGATCACAGCCGCACGACTGGATCGCGACGAGAACGCCAATCAAAGCTATTCGGAAGAGACTCACTCCGCACCCACACGTTGTGTCGTTGTCCTATTGCCCGTACCAACCGTATTTCTTACCCTCCGAACATATTGAACAAATTGCGAAGCAGCACGCTGAAAGAGGTCCAAAAATGAAGCAGCGAGCCTATCCCGCAGCGATAGTATTTGTCGTCTGCGCATTCACGTGGGTCCAGACAACACCGGCCCAGGATCATCAAACACCGGGACATAAGCACGAGCAGGCGCAAGCCGACGAGCACCAGCATCACTCTGCGATAACTGTCCCGATTTACACGAATCTCGGTTCGCACGCGAGACGCATCACCACCGCGTCGCACATGGCGAAGATGTACTTCGACCAAGGGCTGCGGCTGCAGTATGCGTTCAATCACGACGAGGCCATCCGGGCTTATCGTGCGGCGATCGAGCACGATCCAGAGTGCGCCGCATGCTTCTGGGGTATCGCTCTCGCGGCCGGCCCCAATATAAACGGTGGAATGAGCCCCGAGAACGGAACGGTCGCATATGAAGCCATCCAGAATGCGTTACAACTTGCCG
This sequence comes from Rhodothermia bacterium, assembly GCA_018679295.1. GTDB lineage: Bacteria > Bacteroidota > Rhodothermia > Rhodothermales > JABDKH01 > JAHHLP01. Next base: position 4,910 of record JAHHLP010000200.1, on the reverse strand, counting down.
AAAACGCGAGCCCGGTGGAACGCGACTTAATACATGCCTTGGCCAAACGCTACGACGCGAACCCCGAGGCCGAACGGGCGCCACTCGATAAGGCGTATTCCAACGCGATGGCCCTCGCCGCAACATCGTACCCACAGGATGGGGACGTGCAGACGCTCTACGCCAGCTCGCTCATGAACCTGCGACCGTGGGACTACTGGTCGGGTGACTACGAGAACCGGAAGCCAAATCCTGGAACGAAAGAGGCACTTGCAGCCCTTGAGACCGCTCTCGAAATTAATCCCGACAATCCTGGCGCCTGTCACTACTACATCCACGCAGTGGAGGCTGCGTATCCCGAGCGAGCGGAAGGCTGCGCGGATAGACTGGCCAGCCTCATGCCGGGCGCAGGACACATCGTGCACATGCCCGGACACGTCTACATCCGTGTGGGCCGGTATCTCGACGCCGTTCGCGCAAACGAGCATGCCGTACACGAAGACGAAAACTATATCGCCGATCAGAACCCGATGGGCGTCTATCCGGCCGCCTATTACCCGCACAACTACCATTTCATGGCGTTCGCTGCTACCATGGCCGGAATGAGCGAGAAGGCCATGGAGGCGTCACATATCGTAGCGCCAAAGATTCCGAAGGAAATCGCGAAAGAGGTCACCTGGATTCAGAACGCAGTGGTATTCCCGCAGCTTACCGCCGTTACCTTCGGCAAGTGGGATGAGATACTGGCGATGCCAGAACCGGACCAGGACCTTTATCACGCAGCCGCCATGGACGCGTACGCCAGAGGAGTCGCGCACGCGGCCAAGGGGCAAGCGAGCGACGCCAGGATGGCACTTAAGAAGATCGGGCAGCTCGAAAAACAAGGTAACCCGGACGGGGACTACCCGATTTTCGAAATGGCCTCACACGCCCTCGAAGCGGAGATCGCACTCCGCTCCGGCAACGCCGCCGACGCCGTAAAGCATTTTGAGACAGCGGTCGTCATGGAAGACGCGATGAACTACGAGGAGCCTCCCCTCTGGTATTATCCCCTGAGGCATTCACTCGGCCACGCCCTACTAGAGGCAGGAAGAGCCGATGAGGCTGAGGCAGTCTATCGCAAAGACCTGGCTCGATTTCGAAAAAACGGCTGGGCCCTCTACGGTTTGGCCAAAAGTCTCGAGCAACAGGGCAAGATGGACGAGGCCAAGGCCGCCTGGGATGAATTCGAGGAAGCGTGGGTGCATGCCGACGTCCAACTTCAGGCATCGAGATTCTGACCGACCACGCCATGAACCGCATTGTGAAGCATGCCAAAGACGTCCCCGCCGAACAGGTCGCGGCGGGAACCGCGACCCTCAAGCAGGTCTTGATCGGTCCGAGCGAAGCGCCCAACTTTGCGCTGCGCAAGTTCGTGATGCAGCCGGGCGGAGGCATGCCCGCTCACACCAACTCGGTCGAGCACGAACAGTATGTGCTGTCGGGACGGGCTTCGATCGGCATTGGAGACGAGACTCTCTCTGTGTCGGAGGGAGACGTGGTGTTCATCCCGGCGGGGATGCCGCACTGGTATAAGACCGAGGGCGATGAGCCCTTCGAATTCTTGTGCGTAGTCCCGAACGCGCCCGACTCAATACAGGTGCTCGGTGGATGAAGGTCTCCGGCATTCGAGGCTTGACGCGATTATGCTTCGCCATCTCGAACGTATTGCACAACCTGACACGGCTGATAATAGCGAGAGCGTTAGCCGCCGTACTTGTCGGCGACCTCTTCCAGCATCGAGCGCAGTCGCGTTTCTGAGAACCAGCGCCCGCGAACCATAACACCGAGGCGGCGGCGTGCCCGCTCGACATCCTCAAGCGGATTGCCAAACACGAGGATGAGATCGGCGGACTTTCCAATTTCCACCGTGCCGAACTCCTTGTCTCCACCCAGAAACCTGGCGGCATCAGCGGTACCCGCTGTCAGGGCCTCGAACGGAGTCAGCCCCGCGTCAACAAGGTGAGCCAGTTCATCGTGAATCGAGAACCCGGGGAGCATGTATCCAAATCCGGCGTCCGTCGAGACTAGAAGTGGCGCGCCGGCATCCCTGAGTGCGCGAACCATCGACTTGTGGTTTAGGTCGATCACCTCGCTGGTGGAGTTCGAGACGCCCTGATGGAAGCCGGTCTCGAAGAAGTTCTTCATGGAAGGAGGCACGTAGCGGTACGCGTTGCTCCGGCGAATTTCCCGCGCGCGTTCTGTGGACAAAATGAGCACTGACAATGTGGGGGAGTTCCAGGTCCCGGATGCCGCGACTTTTGCCGACCACTCCTCCACCCTCGCCCCATTCAACGTACCCGAATTGAGATTGCCAGTAGACGATACCATGGGCCCGAAACCCAGTAGGTGCTCCATGGAGTACTGTCGATGATCCAGGGCCATCTGAAGGTTTACCTTCTGAGGTACATGACCAATGACCCGTATGCCCACCGCGTCCGCCTCCTCCATAATGGCTTGGTACACATCGATTTCCAGCAGGTTATAAACCTTGACGAAATCGTACCCTTCCGTTTCGTATCGCCTCACCAGAGAGCGCGCGTTGCTCGCATCCGATACGGGGGGAGTTGACCCTGCCCACGGGCCTCCCGGACCGTCCATTCCAGGGCTGGCAGCAAAGACTCGCGGACCAAGCGCACCGAGCTCGATGCGATCACGTTGCGTACGGCTGTTTCCGTTCGCCCACATCTCTCGAACTGTCGTCACCCCGTTAGCCACATATAGCTTGAGGACGTCGTCCTGCTCTGCCGACGAACCGGTCATGTGTATGTGCGAGTCGACGAGGCCGGGCATGATAAACCAGGGTTGATTCTGGGCAGCCTCTATCACCGCGGCATCGGGCGGTATGGGCGTCGTCGCAGCGGGTCCCATCTCCGAAATGATGCCGTCTCGAATCACGATCGTCTGGTCCACGAGCGGCGACGCTGTGACCATCGTGACTACGTCGACGCCAACGAAAGCAAGGGTGGACGCCGTACTTGACGGCGGCAGTACATCGGCCACCAGGAATGCGCGCTGTGCGACGGTGCCATCTATTTCCGCCCGAATGAACGCCTGTCCAAAGTCTTCCGCCTGCAGTCGACCGGAAGCATCCACCGTCGCGATCGCCTCATCGAACGACGACCATTTTGTCGTCGTGCCTTCGATCTCCTCACCCGCTGCATTCAGTGCGACCGCCTTCAGTTGAACCGAGTGGCCGGGACCCTCCAGCGTGTCGGACGCGGCATCGATGGTAACACTGGATACGATCGTTCCCGCGGTGCTGCCGTCAGGGGGTCCAGCACTGTCGCAAGAGATAGCGACGAGCGATGCTGCACCCAACAAAAGAGAGGTAGCTCTTGTCAACTTGAATCGAAGCGTGGTTCCAAAGCTTTCAGGATAGAAATCTGTCTACTTACTAGAAAGGTATAACCAGCGCGCTGCAGCATCCGAACGAGTCCTCACTCAGTTCTGTCATGCCGAGCGTCGGCTCTCGCCTTGGTGGCACCCTTCCAAGTGCCTTGATTTGTTCGGCTCATTTACGTAATTAAAATTTGTTACAACAAGCAAATATGGGTCGTATCACGATGAAAGTTTACAGCGTATTTCTGTTGGCGGCCGGGGTCGCCCTCCTGTCGACGACATCGCCCGCGCGAGCACAGGGCTTCCTGACAGGCACGTTCACGGCAGATCAGGAAAACCACGCCGTGACTTCAGCAGCTACCGGTACGGCGGTACTTGAGTACTTCGACGGTGAGCTATCCTACTTCATAACAGTCGAAGGACTGTCCGGACCAATCACAGGTGCTCATTTTCACAACGCACCCGCCGGTGTGGACGGCGGCGTAGTCCGCGACATCACAGCGTCGTTTGACGGCGGCACGGCTGCAGGGCTCTGGTCGTCTTTCGACACGCAGGCCCTTACAGATGAGCTTGTTGCTGAGCTTTTTGCAGGCAATATCTACCTCAACATTCATACGGCAGCCAATCCGGCTGGCGAAATCAGGGCACAACTAACAGCCACAGACGGCGTCACGCTGACCGCCGATCTTACTCCTGAGCAGGAGTCACACGATGTAACGTCATCCGGCCGCGGGACCGCGATCGTCCAAATCTCTGAGTCGGGCGCGGCTTTCTTCGTCACCGTAGATGGGCTTACAGGTCCGATCTCAGCCGCTCATTTTCACAACGCGGAGGCAGGCGTTGACGGTGGCGTCGTGCGCGACATCTCTGGCGATTTCAGTGGCGGTACGGCGATCGGGTTCTGGACACCCGGCGATGCGCAGCCGCTGTCGGATGAACTCCTCGTGGAGGCGTTGAAAGGTAATCTCTACCTCAACGTACATACCGCCGCCCACCCGGCTGGCGAGCTCAGGGGACAGCTTCTTCTAACGTCGGGGTGGGGACTGCAGGCGTCACTTGATCCGTCACAGGAGGTGGGAGGGTCAACGGGTACTGGCTTTGGCACCGCCGCGCTCACGTTGACCGTTGGTGGATTGGTATACGATCTCACTGTGACCGACCTCACAGGGCCTATAACCGGCGCGCATATTCACAGCGGAGCCACAGGTACTGACGGGCCGGTCGTTCATCCGTTTACGGAAGAGTTCGACGGAAACTCTGCAAGCGGAATTTGGGGGTTTGACGACGAAGGCGGACTTACGCCCGAGCTGCTCACCGCACTATTGAATGGTGAATTGTATCTCAACATCCATACGACTGCTAACCCCGCTGGCGAATTGCGTGGACAGATCCTTAGGGCCGGCGCTACGGCATTGGCCGCATCGCTCACGCCCGAGCAGGAGACGGCGGACGTAACACAGGCAGCGGCTGGAACGGCCTTCATTACGGTAGCAACCGACCGCGTCGACTATGAACTCACGGTCGATGGACTCAGCGGACCGATCACAGGG
>JAHHLP010000420.1 GCA_018679295.1 Rhodothermia bacterium | reverse complement strand
ATCGCCACGTCTCGGACATCGATGCCGGCGGCCGGGGCTGCTGCGCAGGAACAGGCCCTCTCCGCATCCGCTCCCGTCGGATTCATGGGAGCTATGAAGAAGTCGTGGCCCGTTCTGGTAGCCGCTGGCCTTCTGATGTTTGCGGTTGGGTGGCTCGTGAAACCCCAGGCCGAAGTGGAGGCCCCCCTAAGAAAGGTGCTGCTGCAGTTTCCGGAGATGCAGTCGATCGGATTTCCGGATATTTCGGATGGAGGGCGGTGGATCTCGTTCGTCGGCGCCGACACGGCAGGCGCTTCCGGTATCTACCTCTACGAGATGGCAACGGCTAACATGCTGCGCGTCCCGGGTTCGGAGCAGTACGGGTACGCTCAATTCTCCCCGAATGGTCGCAATCTCTTGTTGGCAGGGTGGAGCAACAACGGCGCCGCCACCATGGTCGTGCCAAACGGCGTTCCGAATCAGGTGACGTCCGATGGCACGTGGCATCTCTGGGAGACGGACGAGACGGTTGTCTACACCGGCTTCGACGACGGGCCGGTCATCTACCGCGTAGCTCTTGGCGGGGGTGAACCCGAGATGATTGCGCGCGCAGACACGACAGTCGCATGGGCCGCACAGCCCTATGTTGATGGCCAGCTGCCGGGTGGAAAATTGCTCGGTGGTATGCAAGCGCCGAATGCTACGCGGCATCTCGTCGCGATTCTGGATCCTGACTCTGGCGAGTGGACCATGGGTGAGGAGGGCGTTGCAAACGCCTCGTATGCGGGCCGCGGGTATGTCACGTACCAGGTCGGCAACGACTTCGGAAAACTGGTCGTGCGTCCGATCGACACAAAGACCGGCGCCTTCACAGGCTCGCCCCGCGAAGTGCTCCCAGCCATGCGATGGGGCGGATACAACGTGGGTACAGATGGAAGTCTGGTTTACATACCACAGATCGTGAACGCCGACGGCGAAAGCCAGCTGTTCTCGCTCGTCCTCGAACCGGCCAGGCTATCAAACCTGAGTCCGTCGACGTCTGATGAGACTCTTCGGCCGTCCGTCTCCCCGACAGCAAATGAGATCGCTCTCGAGATTGCTCCGGCGCGAGGCGGCGATCAGTTTATCGCGGTTTATGATCTGGATCGCGGGGTGTTGATGCAACGTACGTTTAGCGGCGTTCGGCGTTACCCTAGATGGTCGCCGGACGGGGAATGGCTCTATTATCACTCGGACGAGAGTGAGATTTACAGGCGGCGCGCAGACGGATCTGGTGGCGAAGAGCTGGTCCTGGAGGATGCGGTGATGCCGGACGTGTCGCCCGACGGACGATGGCTGGCAGCCGCTCGAACTGCAGATGGCGGCACCGACCTGATTGCGGTCGAGATGGCTACCGGGAGAACAATCGTAGTGGACAGCTCAGGCGGCAATCAGCTCTTCCCTGACTTCTCGCCAAGCGGACGGCACATTGCTTACCGGACTTTCTCGTCGGGCGAGCAGCGCATTGCTGTGCGCCCGCTGGAGGGCACGGGCTACTGGATTGTCAGTGATCTCACCGGCGAACAACCGAGGTGGTCGCCCGATGAACGGTACATCTACTTCCGGTCGACTGCGCAGAGTGGAGGTGTTTTCCGCATTGCCGTTGAAACGTCCGCCGGTTTCAGGACGGTCGGCGAGCCCGAACGTATTGCGTCTACTTATGGCGATGCTGACTTCGACGTTGCGCGTGACGGCCGGTCTTTGATTATTGCCGGCGCGGGTGTTTCGTTGCAGGCAGGAGCGCAGACCGCCGCCACCCTCGGGTGGTGGCAGAACTGGGTGCAGTCGCTGCCGGACGCCGAAGGTTCGTAGAAGGACATCCGATGGATCGTGCGTTCGGCGCGCGCTGCTGTTGCCTCACACCGGTCGGAGTCAATAGGGAGCCGCTGCCAGCGACGCAATTGGGCTTGCCGGCTCACTTGATTTCAGTGATTCCAGCGGGGGTAGATTCAGCCGTTCACGAAACTTCGCAAAGTCGGGGTGACCTCTAAGAGCCCAGAACGGCGACCATTCCGTAGCAAGCCAAGGGACGAAGGCGTGATGCGGCTCATGGTTGGCCCATTCGAACGCGCGGTCCGCGTCGCCCAGTCGTGCATACAGTGCGGCGAGCTGGAAAGCGACCATCGAATTGACACCATTATCCTCGAGCTGGGTGGCGATCCGGATCGCGTCTTCGTTGCGACCGACGGTCGCGTACGTGGCTCCAAGTAATCCCGTCCATAACGGGTTCACCTGAACCATCTCTTCGTGGGCGGCAACCGCCTCATCGTTTAATCCCTGATCCAGACGAATCCATCCCAACACCAGTTGGGAAATTCCTGATCGATCTCCAAGCTCGAGCGCTTTACGAACCTGCTCTTCGGCTTTTCCGAGGGCGCCGGTTCCGCGATAGATATCTCCCATCCATGCTGTCATCGGTGGATCGAGTGGATTTAGCTCGATAGCGATCTCATGTTCGCGGACAGCTTCGTCCAATCTGCCAAACAGTAAGTGGTACCACGCATAGTGATAGTGGTTGAATGCAAGATTCGGGTTGAGTTGGTTAGCTAGCAGAAACTCTCTTTCCGCCGTTTGCCAGTCCCAGTCCGCGTAGTCGGCGATAACGGCGCGGGCGGACCGAGCACGTGCCATCGTCGAGTCGAGAGTGATGGCGCGCTGAGCAGCCGCTCGCGCTCTCTGCCACACGTCGGGCGTCGGAGCCGGGCTGTGACCGACGGTGATGTATCCTTCGGCCAACCCTACCCATGCGAGCGGATCGGCCGGGTCGAGTTCCACTGCCTGATGCAGGTACTCGAGTCCTTTGGCAATGTCGTCGGGTGTGAACTTTGCGATGCGGTTCATGCCGCGGAGGTATGCCTCGTAGACACGCGGATTGATTGTGCGCGTCCGGCCGAGCCGTGCTTCGTCGGCGGGCGTCAGCTTACCGTTAACCTCCATCGCAATAGCCGCCGCGATACGGCCCTGAGTGTCCAGAACGTCGGTGAAATCCGTTTCGTAGCGATCAGCCCAGACGTACTGATCCGCAGCCGCGTCGACCAGCCGCGTCGAGATGCGAACCTGGTCGCCGCTCTTGTTGACCGATCCGTCGACGACGTATGCCACATTCAGCTCCTGAGCAATTTCGCCGGCCGACTTGTCCGTACCGCGGTAACGCATCACCGAGTTGCGTGAAATCACGCGGAGGTTAGAAACCTGTGCCAGATCCGTGATCAGCGCGTCCGTCATTCCGTCGGAAAACCATTCGAGGTCCTCGTTCGCGGAGTCGCTCACCATGGGAAGGACAGCGATGGCGACGGGAGCGGTATCCGTCGAGCCTGATTGCATAAGCAGGTACGCAAGCGCCAGACAGGCGACCACGGCGACAGCACCCCAGATGATCGGTCGGCGGTAGGTTCTCAGGGATTGCCCAGACAGCGATGGTGCGACCGAATCGACCGCTACGCCTTCCTGGAGGCGAACCAGGTCGGCCAACATCTCGTCCGCGGTTTGATAACGACTGTCCGGGTTCTTCTGCAGCGCCCGGTCGACGATAGTACCTACGCCCGCGGGCGCGTCCGGGCGGTGCGTGATGACCGGCTCCGGCTCAGTGTTGAGAATCGAATAGACGACCGCTTGGTCGTAGTCACCCTTGAACGGGCGTTCTCCGACCACCATCTCATAAAGGATCACCCCTAGCGCCCAGAGATCGGCCCGATGGTCGACGCCCTCTCCCCTTGCCTGCTCCGGCGACATGTACGCGATGGTGCCGAGCGTGGTACCCGACTTTGTGAGCACCGTCTGACCCGCGAGCTTCGCCAGACCGAAGTCGACGATCTTCACGCAGTCGTCGTCCGCGAACATGACATTGGCGGGCTTTACGTCGCGGTGTACGATTCCTTTCTCGTGCGCCTTGCCGAGTCCACGCGCGATCTGTGCCGCGACTTCGACGGCTTGGTCGACGGTTAACGAGCCTTCAGCGATACGCTCTTTCAGCGAACCGCCATCGTAGCAGGCCATCGCGATGAACGACCTGCCATCTGCTTCAAGAATTTGGTAGATGGTGCCGACGTGCGGATGGTCTAGCGCAGACGCCGCCTGGGCTTCGTGTTTGAAGCGCTGCCGCGCCGACTCGTCGAGAGTAAGCTCGCGTGGCAGGAATTTCAGGGCGACGGGCCGCCCCAGCTCGGTATCCTCCGCGCGATAGACGTCGCCCATTCCGCCGCTGCCGAGCTTTTCCGTAATGCGATAGTGTGCAACCGTCTCGCCGATCATCTGTCCTGGTATTGGGTCTTCGTTCAGACGCTTCAATGAATGAACCCGGCGTCAGAACCGCAAGGGTGCTTGACATTGGGGGGCTCTATCATTAAAT
>JAHHLP010000318.1 GCA_018679295.1 Rhodothermia bacterium | reverse complement strand
GCCGATACCAATGGTCACCTTTGCGCACAGGAAAGCCATGACCTACGACTTATTTGTTTCGGGAACTCCCAGAGAGCGCGGACGCGTCGACAGGGAGCCGGTTGCCCGGCGAGCGGGCTCTCCGACTCCCGTGCTGCGTCGTTTCCCACCGGTTTTGCAGTTCCTGACTTCGCACTCACCCGACGTCGAGGGACAGCTCCGCGCCGTTTCGCTGGAGGCGTACCGCCGCGGCAAGACGCTTGAGGACATCTGCAGCGAGATCTACAACCAGGCGTTCTCACTCGGTTACGAGGCGACCATAGGGGTACAAGAGGTGTACAGCTCCAGTATGCCGTCTTTCCCTGGCCAGACCGTTATGTCGGCTCTTTTGCTAATCGATTTGCAGAGTAACTGGGATTCGGGCGGCCAGTCTCTACGCCGCGCCGGCTAGCGATTTCGACGGGGACAGGGCGGAATCATGGGCGGGCGCGTTCCCGCGCGCGGAAGATCTGAATCACGGCCGGAAGAATGGTGTCACGGGCGGACAAGCCTCATCACGGGCGGACAAGCCTCATCACGGGCGGACGAGCTGAATAACCTCAACAGAGTCCGGACGAACTGAACTGCGCGCCGGGAGGCATACCTAGAGGCGGAGACGGAATCTGACAACCGGAACGCGGTAGCTATCCGCAGGCGGATGCACAGACACCGCTGCCCGCGCCTCTGCCCTCGACCGTCCTGCAGCACGTACTGCGAACACCGCCGAGAGTAGCCTGTTTGCTACGAGGGTGGCAACCAGGATCGACGATCGTCGGTCAAGCGATTCAGCATCATTACGCAGGTCCCGAAACCGAAAGAAGTCGCCGTCACTGGCCCACTCCCACTGGAACTCACGCGCCGAAACGTAATCGAGCTGGTCCCATGCCCGGTTCCGGAGCTGGGTCTCCAAATAATCATCAGAGGATTTGTAGGTGGCAAGGTTAAGGAAGAACTGCCGGTCCTTCCCGTCAACGATCGCATCCGCCCGGGCGGCTGCGAGCGCCTCGTAGCTGTCGATGCGGTGGTTGCGAACGGAAACCGTCCTCGCCAGACCAACCCAGGCTGCCACGTCGGCGAGGGCGAAAAGTGTCGCTGAACCTCGCCAGCTTCCGTCGTTGACGTAGCGCTGACCAAGTCCGGGAAGGAGCAGGCTTAGCGCGGCTGCCCGAGCCGGGGATTTGGACGTCTGAACGGTCTGCTCTGTCACATCATCCACTATCTGCGCCCTGGCGTCAGTCGCGGCTCCCACCATGGCCAACGTCAAGACGAGAACGACCAAGGTCATACCATGCGACGCGATCTGGCGCACCCGAACATCAACCGCGGTTGCAACGGTTGTGTGGCTTCTCGTCGCCATCATACTTGACGTGGTGGCTGCCATCAGAATTGTACCCGGAGCCGGACGTTGATGGTGCGCGGCGTGAGGCGGGTCGGGATTCGGTTCCATATTCCTGACGCGTCCGGGACCCACGAGTACGCTACCGTATTGATCATATTGAACACGTTCAGTAATTCACCGGTGATTTCGAGCTTGACCGGCCGGTTGAGGCCGCGCTCGAAGACCACGACACTCTTGGTTGCGCCCACGTCGAACCGAAAGTACCGCGGATACCTTGCAGAGAAGCGCGGCCCGGGAATTTGCGTAACGATGTTGCCGATCTGCTCTCCCGGTATCGGTGGCGTATATGGGAGACCGCTCCCGAACAGCGTTCGCAGGTGCAGCTTCCACGTCGGATCTCCCGGGATGTAGTCTTGCACGAAGAGCGAAAAGGTATGTCGCTGGTCGGTAGGTCGCGCAACGTCCCCGCTATTCAATTCGTTCACAAACTCCGGAAGGAAACGCTCCCTTGCCACGAGATAGCTGTAGTTGGCCCAACTCTCCAGTCCGGGAACGAACTCGCCACGCAGTTGAAGGTCAAGGCCGTAGGCGAACGCCTCTGCGTCGTTCTTGCCGGAATAGCGAATACGGACGTTCTCGATATCGTAGGAGTTTACGTTTTTCAGGTCCTTGTAATAGGCTTCGGCGCGAAAGAGGAGTCGCCGGCTCGGAATGAAACGTTCGAGGCCGAGAACGATCTGGTTTGACCGCTGCGATTTAAGGTCGCGATTGAGAGCGCCAAGAATGGACTGTCCGGGTTCCGGTCTGCCTCGAAGTTCGCGGTAGCCGGGAGCCTGATAGTAGATGCCCCACGAAGCCAGCAATACGGTTAGCTCGTTGAGGCGGTAGCGCGCCGAGAGTCGCGGAGAGAATGTCCACCGATCATTGAAGCTGAAGTAATCAGCTCGCAGTCCGGCCGTCACACTTAGTCTGCCAGGATCCGACGGCAAGAAATCAATTTCGTTCTGAACGTACCCGCCGGCCTCGTACTCATCGAACGTCGCCTCATCGTTCAGACTGTCCGCCACGATGCGCACGATGTCTCCTTCGAGGTTCGGCCCGACGACCACGGACTTCTCTGAGAGCCTGTCGCGGAATTCAAGACGCCGCCCGAAGTAGCCAAACTCGAGGACGTGTTGACGCAACGGATAGATGACCCGGCCTTGGCCGGATACCATCCTCACACCAACCTCGTTATCGGCATCGTCCGACGTTTGTGAGGTCCCGATGGGTATTTGGTCCTCACCGGTTTGCGGATTCTCACTGCCAGGATCCACCTGAAAGAGGATCGCCGTCCCATCGAGGTCGAACCGTTCGGTCTCCTCGGTATCATAGATCGAGAAATCCTGGCTGAGTCGTAGTCCATTCGCGAAGGTGCGAGACAAACGCACACCTCCAAACGCGGTCCGATAGCCGTCCTCCTCGCGGTTATCCGGAGCGAAACGTGTCCACAACGACTTGATGTTGCTCGGCGCGAGTCGCGGATCCTGACTCAGAGTTCCGAAAAACGTCCGCCTCGAATTGGGATCCAGCTCGAACTGGTGTTCAGCGACGATTCCAAGCAGTTCGAGATCGAATCCGGCGCCGGGTCTGATGTTGATCTTCGCCTGAACGTCGGTATAGTCGGGCTCGTAGGACCCTTTGAGTTCTTGCGTTTCGAAGAAGTTGCTAGCGCGTGCTTTGCGTGCGCCCACGACCCATCCAACTCTGTTGTCGAGTGTAGACGAACTCGCGGAGACGCCCGCGTCGAGCAGCGACAGGTACGCCGATCCCTCGACGCGTTGGTCTACCGGTCGCAGGTAGCTCACATCAAGGGCTGACGACAACTTGCCGCCATAGCGGGCCGGGAAGCCACCCGTGTAGAAGATGATCTCGTCGGCGAGGTCGGCATTCAGCAGGCTCAACCCCTCCTGTTCTCCCTGACGGGGCCGAAACGGCAGGAAGATTTCAAAGCCTTCTACGAAAAGGAGGTTCTCGTTGAATCCGCCTCCGCGAACGGAATACTGGTTGGACAGCTCGTTGTTTGTTGCGACTCCCGGCATGACCTTCAGCGCCCGAAGCGGATCGCGGAGCGGGCTCGGGATATTTTGCACGTGTTCCGGCTCCACGCGGTGCATCCCGGCCGCGTCGGGGATTCGGTCCTCTTGTACTGTAATGGTGTCCAGCTCGAAAGAGGCCTCTGCCAACACGATGTCGACTCGCGTGGCGGCATCGCGCGAAACCACCACGTCTGAAGTGCGAGTCGCGAATCCGACGGCCGAGAAGCGGAGGGTGTACGCGCCGGTCGGCAGCCGCATCGAATACACACCATCGTCGTTCGTCGCCGTCCCGAAGTTCGTTCCCGAGACAACTATGGTAACGCCGAAGATGGGTGCGCCGGTAGTATCCGCAACAGTCCCCCGTACCTCACCCCAGCTCTGCGCTCTTGCGTCAGGGGCGATGATTGCGAAAGTAACAGAGAGGAGAAGAAGAGCGCGTAACATCAGGCCGGTCGCGCCGGAGTAGTTGACTGTGTCGACGTTGTAGCGTTTGTCGATATGCGGCCTGATGCGTTTCGTTGTTTTCTGTTGTCGACAACGCCCGCCGCGGATTGCCGTTCCGTCGGGACGGGGGTCATATTCAGGGTATTATGCCAAGGCGATACGCGATCAGCAGTTCGGTCGTCGTCGCCAACGCTCCGACCAGCCAACCGGCCGCGACCTGGGGTACGCTGTGCAGCCGCTGCTGCAGGCGCGCCCATCCTACCATTGCCGCGAGTAGTATCGACACCGCGACGACGATCACAAGGGGCAGCTGTACGTGCGCATCGGTCCAGCGAACTCCGACGATGAACACGACAGCGGCTCCGAAACCAGCGATAGCGGCGGCATGGAGAGAGATCTTCCAGAAACGGTTGATACCAATCAACAACAACACGTTGAACAGGTACGCCGCTATCAAGACTGCGATCAATCGCGCTACCACCAGGTCGAGTGTCAGGACGACAAGTAGCGCCCCGATCCCTCCGGCCAACGCGAATGCGAGCAGTTTGCCTCGCGCGCCTCGGTCTGTGACCTGTACCGTGGAGGCTTGACCGGTACGAACCATCCAAATGAGGACTATCGCCGGTCCCGCGGTCATCAGCCCGAATACTACTGCCGTCACGGTCAAGACGTCCCAGGACGGTGCCTTGAAGTACAGCATGGCGAAGCCTACCAGTATTGGCGGCAGGGTCAAGGGGCTGAGGATGTAGCCGATCGCTCTCGCCGTTCTATCCGCTGTCCCTGATGGTGCGACTGGCTCTTCGACAGATGTTGTGCTCACCGCCCCCGCATCAATGTGGTCCGGCGATTTGACATCGTTGTGTCCGGTCCTAGTAAGCTCGCGCAAAATAGACCCGTTGTGACGACGGCTTGCCGGTGATCATGTCGACGCCCGGTTCGTCGCCCTTCTGCAGGGGCAGGCACCGAATGGTCGCCTTGGTTTCGTTCTTGATGCGCGCCTCTGTTTCTGCCGTCCCGTCCCAGTGCGCCAGCACGAATCCGCCCTTCGATTCGAGGGTGTCCTTGAATTCGTCATAGCTGTCGACCGTCGTCGTGTGTTCGGACCGAAATTCGGCGGCACGATCAAAGAGCGACTGCTGAATGTCCTCCAGAGTTTTGGCGACGTGGTCCACCACGCCGTCCGCAGCTACCGTTTCTTTGGTGCGGGTATCTCGCCTCGCCAATTCGACGGTACCGTTCTGCACGTCCCGGGGGCCAATTGCGAGCCGAACCGGAACCCCTTGTACCTCGTGCTCTGTGAACTTCCACCCCGGCCGCTGGCCTTCGCGGTCGTCAAGCCGAACCGCAATACCTCTTTCGGATAGCTCGCGACGGACCTTGTCCGCCGCATCGAGCACCAAGGACTTTTCCTCCTCCTTTCTGAAGATGGGAACGAGCACGACCTGGGTAGGCGCGAGTCGAGGTGGCAGCACCAGTCCGTGATCGTCGGAGTGAGTCATCACGAGGGCACCGATGAGCCGCGTTGACACCCCCCATGACGTCGCCCACACGTGCTCCAATTCGTTATCCTGATTCTGGAACGTACAGTCGAAGGCCTTGGCAAAATTCTGTCCGAGGAAATGACTGGTACCGGCTTGGAGAGCCTTTCCATCTTGCATCAGTGCCTCGATGCAGTATGTGTCGACCGCGCCGGCGAACCGTTCGCTCTCCGTCTTGATTCCCTTGATTACGGGGATCGCCATATAGTCCTCGACGAATCGAGCGTATAGGTCGAGAATCAGCAGGGTTTCATCCACGGCCTCCTGCTCGGTGGCGTGGGCAGTGTGACCCTCCTGCCACAAGAATTCCATCGTACGGAGGAACAGGCGCGTCCGCATCTCCCATCGGACGACATTTGCCCACTGATTGATTTTGATCGGCAGGTCGCGCCACGACTGGATCCACTTGCGATAGGAATCCCAAATGATGGTTTCGCTTGTGGGTCGGACGACGAGGTTCTCCTCAAGCCGCGAGTCCGGATCCGGTTCGAGGCCGGTGCCGTCTTCGGACACCCGTAGGCGGGAGTGAGTGACAACGGCGCACTCTTTGGCGAAGCCTTCTACGTGCTCCGCTTCACGGGCCAGGAAGGACTCTGGAATGAACAGCGGGAAATAGGCGTTCTCGTGGCCCGTCTCTTTGAACATCCCGTCCAAAACTCGCTGCATATTCTCCCACAGCTGGTAGCCATTCGGGCGTATGATCATGCATCCGCGCACCGGGGAGTAATCTGCCAGTTTGGCGGTCAGAACGACGTCGATATACCACTTCGAGTAGTCTTCGCCCCGTGGGGTGATAGCGTCAGCCATATTGTACAGTCATGAATGAATTGCAGGACACCTACTGCCGAAAGACGCTATGTACGCCCTTCACGCGCGGTTATTCGGTCTCGGCCCGGTATTTGCGCGAACTTCAAGATGAAACTTAAGCTACAACTTCGGCACTGCGGGTGGTAGACACCGCATGTCGACCCGCAGGTTTTGACGTGCTGTCGAGCAAGAAACAGAAGATGCCAATCAACGTTGGGATCGCATGGGTAAAGAAAGGATAGCGACCCGACTGAAACGCGGCCAGGAAGATGAATAAGACAAGCAAATTTATTCGAGCCAAACTCGGAATACTGGCCTCACTCACCGTGGCGATTACGACCGCCGGATGTTATACGCAGCTGGCGGCCACTGACCGGTACGATGACCGGAGGCCCGACCGGGTTGTTATAGTTGAGGATGAAGACGGCAACCTCGTCGAGGAGCAGTACTATGACGAGGACGGCTACTACGAGGACGACTACTACTATACGCCAGGCTCGTATCGGAAATACTTCCGCAGGTATTACGGTGATCCGTACTACTATTCCGGTTACGATCCTTTCTGGGATTCGTGGTACTACTCGTCAGCGTATCGCTACGGCTACCACGACCCGTTCTATTACGATCCGTACCATTACGGTTCGTCGTTCTACATCGGGCTGTCGTTCGGCTGGCCAAATCGCTATAGCTACTACCGGCCATACCGCTACTATAGTCCGTACTACTACAACCCCTACCATTATACCTACTATCGGCCTTACGGAAATTACCACTATCCGTACTCGTACCATTCGCCGAAGTACAGAACCGGAAATCGTAGCCGCTTCATACAGCCGCGGCGCTCGTTGGCCGGCAGGGGTTCACTTGTTGACCGATCGAGAGCCAGGCGGGGCTATGACCGTACGGCAACCAGCGGGACCAATACGAAGGGTGTAATTCCTCGGGGCGTGACGCGTACCGGCGGATCGGCTGCCGGAAAGGACGCCGTAACACGGTCCGGTTCGGGATCGAGAAGTGTGACACGTTCAGGCTCGCGAAATAGCGGGTCGGAGGGACGAGCCCGCACCACGCGCGACAACAACCGAAGCTCCGAAGGTCGAACTGTTCGACGTCGAAGCACGACTACCTCAAAGAGTGGTACGGATGCACGTCGGCGATCATCGTCAGGAACGACTTCGTCGGATCGGTCACGAAATGACAGCGGCACGCGCGTGATCAGACGTTCGTCGTCGGGGCGATCGGGTGAAAGCCTGCGGAGCCGGTACAACAATGACCGTTTGCGATCGGACAAGTCGGGCGACGATGGAAGTCGTCTCCGCCGTCGCTATGAACGGCCGACCACTCGCCCCGGTACCTCTCGGTCCGGCGATGCTTACAGGAACGATTATCGGCAGAGGAGTCAGTCGGCTCGAAGCCGAGGTTCCGAGGGACCGCAGGGTAAGACGATTCCACCGTCCCGAACGATTCGCCAGATGACGCGAGACGGTTCGGGCAGTGATGGAAGCTATCGTAGCCCTCGCGACCGGCGAAGCTATACTCCGTCGAGCGATCGTGGCAGCTACTCGAATCCAACACGAAATCGCAGCTACTCGAGCCCGTCCAGGGACCGGAGTTATTCGACTCCTTCGCGGGATAGAGGGACGTACAAGGCGCCGGCACGTACGCGCTCGTCAAACAGTGGCAGCCGCGTCAGGTCGCAGCAGTCTACTCGCCGGAGTTCGCCGTCCCATCGTTCGTCCGGCAGCAACCGCAGTAGTAGCAGCAAGGCGCGGTCGTCATCTCGATCATCAAGCAGCCGCAAGAGCCGGCGATAAGGTAAAAGCAACAGTTTTTCACCCACGTTCTGACATAAACTGACCGTTGACCAGGCGGCTGTCGGGTAAGGCCCGTGCCGAATGCGCGGGCCTTTCTTATGCGCCGCCGACACGGAGTGGGCATCGGTTGGACAGGTATTAAAGTACTGATAATATGAGATTTAGGTGCAACATCATGAAAACCGCGAACTGGGTTTCAGCGATCATCGCACTGACGATAGCGGCCGTACCGGGTTCGGCCAACGCGCAGGATGGAGAGGACGCGCTCCGCTTCACGCAGCGCCAGCCGTCCGTAGGAGTCCGCGCTCTGGGATTTGGCGGGGCTGGCATCGGGGGCGTCGCGGATCTGTCTGCAATCAACACCAACCCGGCCGGGTTGGCATACTTGAGACGATCGCTGTTCTCGGGGTCACTGACCTCTTTCAACACGACTGACGACGCAGCCTTCAGCGTGGCCGGCACGCGCAGCGTCGTCGAGAACGACGTCACCGATACGGGCCTCGATCACATCGCCTATGCATACAGGGCTCCTACCCGGCGCGGTTCGATGGTAGTTACCGCAGGTGTGAGTCGCGTTCAGACCTTCTCCAGGGAACTCTTCTTTACGGGAGACAACGGCGTTAATTCGGCTACCGAATTCTTCCTGCCGCTGCCTTCCGAGTTCGAAGTAGAAGTGGGTTCAGGCGATGATGGCGTGCGGGGCACGGACGATGACGTGTACACGCCGCTCTTCAGCAGACCACTGTCCTTCATCGGCTTTGAGACGTTCGCGATTGACCTCGACATAGATGCATTTGAGGCTGGGGAAGAGGTGCCGTTTTTCCCGGCCGTTACGACAGGAACCGTACGCCAGACCGGAGTCGTGCTTGAGGAGGGCAATATGCACGAATTCAGCTTCGGCGGTGCCTTTGAGGCTTCGAAGGGAGTGATGGTAGGTGCAACGGTCAACATCCCCTACGGCAAGTGGGAGTTCACCAGCACGCTGGAGGAGGTCGACATCAACGACGATAACGATGGGTCGGGTTTCACGATCGACTTCGACAACCTGACTTGGACGGAGACGGTCGAATCCCGTTTAGTCGGCGTGAACCTTCGCGCCGGCGTGTCTCTTGAGGCGGCCCGCGACCTACGGGTGGGCTTTACGGTGGAGACGCCTACGTATTACTCGGTAAGCGAGGACTTCGCAACGTTCCTTGAGACCGGATTCGACAACGGCGATGCATTCAGCTACGGCTTCGACTTTGGGGAGTCGGAAGGATCCGGCAGTTTCGATTACGAGATCCTGACCCCATGGAAGCTGGGAGCGGGTCTGGTTTTTCGCACCGGCAATCTCCGGCTACTTGCGGACGCCGAATTCGTGGATTGGTCGCAGCTTGAGCTGGACGCGGACGGCTTCGACTTCGTTCAGGAGAACCAGGACATCAGCCAGAATCTGGAGCAGGTCGTCAACACGCGCATTGGAGCTGAATATGTACTTGGCAATTTCGTCGTTCGTGGGGGCCTCGGCTTTCGTCCGGACCCCAGAGACATCCGTCCCGACCTTCAGAGCGAAGCAACGGGTGTTGACCGCGACAGGACGTACGTTTCGGCTGGATTCAGTTATGTCCGCGACCGGCAGTTCGCGATCGACTTCGCGTTGTCGCAGGAGCGGTTTGACGACCGGTACACTCCCTACAACGTAGTGGGCGCACCGGTGGTGGACGAGGAGATCTCGCGTGGCCGGGCATCCCTGGGCGTGCGAATCTTCCTGTAAGCGACGGGCTTGGCGTAAGTGCTCGACGCGGGCGTGCTGGCCCTGCCGGTCAGCCGTCCTGCCGGTCATTCGCCCTGCCGGTCATTCGCCCTGCCGGTCAGCCGCCCTGCTGGGCACGGCGCTCTCTCATGAGGCGCCGATACGCGTTGGCATTCCGATTGTGTTCGGCAAGCGTGCGCGAAAAGATGTGACCGCCATCTCCGCGTGCCACAAAGTAGAAGTACCTATGGCTTTCGGGTCCGAGCACGGCCCTAAGCGAACTCGGTGATGGATTCGTAACCGGTCCCGGTGGCAGTCCACGAAACAGGTACGTGTTGTACGGGTGCTGGATGCGGTAGTCGCGAAAGAACAGCCGTCGCTTGCTGCCCTCGCGTTCCAGAATGGCGTACTGGACGGTCGGGTCCGCGTCGAGCCGCCAGCCATTCCGCAACCGATTCAGGTAAACGCCGGCAACTGTAGGCTTCTCTTCAACAATCGACGTTTCCCACTCCACGATCGACGCGATTGTGGCCGCGTCCTCCGGCGACAGATCGGCCGGGTTACCCTCTTCTGCAGCGTACTGCCGATACCGTCGGTCAAACTCATTCTTGATAGTGGTCACAACCTTGTTTGCATCCGTCAACCAGTAGAAGAAGTAGGTCTCGGGCAACATGAATCCGAACAGGTGTGTCGTATCGGTTCCGACCGAGCGAGCCAATGTGGTATCGCGCAATGCTCTGAGAAAGTCATCAGCCTCGAACGCCATGCTCTTCGCGGCGACGGCAGCTACGACCTCGGGGCGTGAACCGGGTGGGATAGTAACCCGGATTGGAGACTGGAGCCCCTTCCGGAGTTTGTCGAGTATGTCGTAGTTCGACGCCCCCGCTGGTATCAGGAAGTGGCCGGCCTTGATCTGGTTGCCCCAACCCGTCGCCCTGGCAAGAAGCGTAAACGTCGACCGAAACCGAAGGATGTCGGCGGCCAACAGCGAGTCGGCGGTGACCTCCATCGACGTTTCGGGCGGTATCAGAACCGACCGCTCTCCATCGTAATTGGCGGTGTTGGGAGAAAACGCGACCGCGTACAAAATCACTGCCCAGACGACAGCGATGCCCAAAAGGACGGTAGCGATCAGAACTAACCTGCGACCCGGTAACCTCAAACCAGCTTCCTCTCAGTCGTTGTCGATCGCGTCATCATCTCCACCGGACTCTTCCTCCTGATACAGGTGACGTTCAAGTGAACGCGTTTCGTCGATAATCCTCTCGAAGAGTCGTCGGACGGCCGTATCCGGCAACGGGCCTCGATTAGCCGTCATGACGTTCTCTATTACGGCGGTTTCGCGGCTCGGAACGTACACGGGCAGACCGACGCTTTTCTTGATACTGCCGATCATGTTCGCACAACGCGACCTCTCGTTAAGCAGGTTGAGCACGGCGACATCAATCGTATCGATTCGTTCTCGCCATGGGCGGAGGTCACCCTCTGTCGGATTATCCGGGATCTCCGGCGGTTCATCCGGGAGCGGAATGATCAGTTGCTTTGCAGTCTTGATCGGCATGTCACCAACCGTTTGTCTATGCGAGCGTAGCGGCAGGGTCTGCCGTGAGTGTGAGCGGACTCGTGATTCCGGAGGCGAGCTTGTAGTGTGCGGCCGTCGCGATCATAGCCGCGTTGTCCATACAATATGCCGGCTTCGGGACATAGAGATTGAGACCCTTTTCACGACAGTACTGGTTTGCCGCCCGGCGCAGCCCGGAGTTTGCGGACACGCCCCCTGTCAGTGCGACCTCCTGGATTCGAATCTTCTCGAC
>JAHHLP010000406.1 GCA_018679295.1 Rhodothermia bacterium | reverse complement strand
TAAGTCGCTGTTGCTGACCGCCCGAAAGGAGGCTGCCAAGGGAGTCGAGACGATCCTTGACCTCGTCCCAGAGCGCCGCCCGCCTGAGGCATCTTTCGACGATCAAGTCTAGCTCCCCCTTCTTCTTTACTCCGCTGAGCTTTGGCGAAAGGGCTACGTTGTCATAGATACTGAGCGGCAATCCTACCGGAAGCGGGAAAACGACCCCCACCCGATTGCGGAGCGCGTAGGTGTTGCGCCATTTCTTCACCGGCTTGCCCAGAAAACGGATCTCTCCATCGACCTTCATGGACGCGTTAAACTGGTCCATGCGGTTTATGGCTTTCAGGAAGCTGGTCTTTCCGCTGCCGGCTGGGCCGATGACGCCAAAAACCTCGTGCTCTTTCACGTTAAGGTTGAGGTTCTCGAGGGCGACGGTCGAGCCGTACCTCACCGTTAGATCTTCAACCTCCAACACGTTCTTTGATTCAGTCGTGACGCCCGGTCCGGATGACTGCTGCTCTTCTACCATTTCTTCTTTCCCCGGACGTAGATCCGAAAACCGATCGAGAGCACGTTCATGAGCAGGACGATTCCGATAAGAAGCAGCGCTACACCGAACGGTAGCGGCTCGGGCACCTCCGGAACTTGTGTCGAAACCACGAACAGATGCAATGAGAGCGCCATTGTCTGATCGAAAACGCTTGCCGGCAGGAAGGGCAGGAAGAACGCAGCGCCGGTGAACATGATTGGGGCGGTCTCACCTGCAGTTCTGGACACCTCGAGGATCAGCGCCGTCAGGATACCACTAACGGCGTTTGGCAAAACAACCGTTTGGATCGTTTGCCAGCGGGTCGCACCCATCGCCCAGCATGCCTCGCGGAACGCTTGGGGAACCGCTTGAAGAGCTTCTCTGGTCGCCACAATGACCACGGGCAGCGTCATTATGCCGAGGGTCAGCGCGGCGGACAGAATGCTCGTCCCAAAACCGAAGAAGATTACGAAAGCGCCTACGCCGAAGAGCGCATAGACGATGGACGGGACGCCGGCGAGGTTGATGATGGCGAGATTGATCAGACGCGTGAGCCAGTTGTCGCGAGCATATTCGCTCAGGTAGATAGCCATCGCGATTCCGAGCGGCATCGAGATAAGCAGGTCGACTCCAACCAAGAATATCGTACCGAGCAGGGCCGGGTACACTCCCCCTGCCGTCATCCCATTCGTCGGAAACTCGGTGATGAAGGACCACGTGAGCATGGAACCGCCGTTGACCACGAGCAGGATCAGGATGATCACGACGGGAAGGATCAGAAAAACCGTCATCACGAGGAAGAGCAGTCTGAAGAGCTTCTGAACCCTGCGATTGCGGCGGTCCTGGTCCGTAGCCGAGAACAGTTCGCTCATTGCTTCTTCACCCCGCGCACAACCAAGTCTGCGGTCAAGTTGATCACGAACGTAACAGTGAACAACAGAATGCCGAGTGTGAAGAGCGCGCCGTAGTGGTCGGACCCGACGGCCGTCTCTCCGAGTTCCGCGGCAATCGTTGCCGTCAGAGCCCGAACGGAGTCGAACACGCTGTCAGGGATGTTGATAGCATGTCCACTTGCCATGAGCACCGCCATCGTTTCTCCGAAGGCACGGCCTACCCCAAGCAGGACCGCGGAGACCATGCCGTTCTTCGCGGCCGGCAAAACAACCTTGAAGACGACTTGCCAACGTGTCGCCCCCATTGCCTCGGCGGCTTGGCGGAAGTCGTCCGGCACGGCCTTCAGTGCATCCTCAGCGATTGTTGTCATGATAGGGGCCGCCATCAAGCCGAGAATGATGCCGGCGTTTAGCACATTGAGTCCGATGGGCACATCGAAGAAATCGATGATGAACTTGTTCATTATGGATAGTCCGATAAAGCCCCAGACTACCGACGGGATCGCAGCGAGAAGCTCGACAAAAATCTTCAGGCCTTCGCGCATGCGACCCGATGCAAACTCAGCGATATAGACTGCTGCGCCCAGTGAAAAAGGTATTGCGACCAGCATCGCCACTCCGGTCACGCTTGCCGTTCCTGCGATCAGCGCAAGAGCGCCGTAGGTAGCATTGGTCTCCGAGGTCGGCCGCCAGAACACTGAGGTGAAGAACTCCACCAGGTCAAACCGTGTGGCGATAAAGCCAAGCGCCTCCTTCGTGATGAACACGAAGATCCCGATAATGAACACGATTGCCGACACCCCACCCAGGAACATCACGATCTGCATTGCCTTGTCGACATACCAGGCCGCGTTTCGACGATCGAATCCGGCGAGCTGACGGGCGGGATCAGCCATTGACCTCCTCCTCCTCCTCCTCCTCCTCCTCGAATCCCCTCATCGTTTCAACGAGCGCGCGCAGCCGGTCGGCAATGTCTTCATATGTTTGCCGGTACGCCGCCTCAAGGTCCGCATCGCGATTTCCGCCTGAAGGCAGCGCCGCAACGGGCCACTCAAACGCAACGGTCCCCACCGGAACCTCACTCACGTACTCACTCAACTTTCCTTCCAGCGCAATGATGACGTCATAGTCGCGCCAGGAAATCTCCTCGAGTGATGTACCCCCGTCCTGACCATCAAGGTCGTGTCCAATTTCCTCCATGAACGTCGCAAGAGCGGAGTCGACCGGGTTGGTATCGAGTCCTGCACTCGAATATGCGCCCTGCTCCGAAAATGCTTTCTCCCCGATTGCGCGTGCGATCCGCGCAGGGCCGCTGTTGCGGCGGTCGAGGAAGATGATTTTGACCGGACGGCGTCGCTTTCGCTCACCGGTTAGTGAGAAGACGACTTCCTCGCAGAGGTTCTTGGACTGTGCGCTGACTCGCTCAAGCATGTAGATGACGATGAGCTTGCTAAGCAGGTCCTTGGTCGGTGTTGCGCCTGTCTGACCCTCGCGGACAAGGTCCTCGTAAATGGCCTCGAACTCGACGTCCACTCGCCGTGCCGTCTTCATGGTGGCTTTGGCGGAATCGGCACTCTTTTCGGCAAACGCGGCGATCGCGTTCCGAAACATGCGAAGCGAATCCCGACCCATGCGTTCGATCTCTCCCCGCACCGGATCCTCGATCGGCTGCCGAATCGTTGCCGCCTCTCGTGCGATGTTCACAGCATAGTCGCCAATCCGCTCCAACTCCACGTTCATCCGCAGCACCGACGACACAAATCGCAGGTGGCCAGCGCTCGGCAGGAACCGAGCGACGAAATTGTGGCAAAGGCGGTCGACTTCCTCAACTTTGCGGTTGATCGGGTGGTCGTCGATCACCGTGCGATAGGCGAGGTCGTCGTCGAGCGTCAAGAGTGAAGTCAGGGCATTTTCAAGGCCGCGTTCCACTGCCTTTGCGATGCCTATAACACCGTGACGGATGCGGTTGATGTCCTTTTCAAGCCGCTCTTCGAAATGCGTCATTCGATGCACCTCATTTGAGTCCTGGAATTCATGCTTGAAGGTACAAGCGTGGACTCAAATTCGCTCTCTGCACTTAGACCTGGCTTATTCCACTGCCGCGGCAACAGACTCGTCACCGCACTCGACCGGGCGCCGCGGGGCATATCCCTTGTCGGCGATGATGCACTGGCCTTCGTCGCTAAGGATCCAGTCGAGGTACGTTTTTGTTTCTCCTGCCGGTTCACCAAGCGTATACATGAAAAGAGGGCGAGCGATCGGGTAGGTGCCGTCGACCGCAGTTTGGCTTGACGGGTTCACGCACGCCTCCTCTTCGCTCTTGCTGACACACGGCATCTTGACTCTCTCCGTGGCGTAGGCCAACCCACTGTAGCCTATCGCGCAGACCGTGTTCTGAACCAAATCTACAACGTCCTTTGATCCGTGCATATCCCTGGACCCGAGCTTGAAGTCGCCCTTTCCAAGAATAGCCTCGCGGAAGTAGGCGTAGGTGCCAGAGTTGTTCTGGCGGCTGATCCGTATGATCTCCTGGTCCTTGCATCCAGGCACAGTGATGCCGATGTCGGTCCACTTTTCAGCCGGACCACCATCGCCATAGATTTGGGCCAACTGGGCTACTGTAATCCCGTCCAATGGGTTGTCAGGATGGACGAAGACGGCGAGGGCATCAAATCCGACAACATGCTCGATCGGCTCGTTGCCATTCGCCAGGGCCAGTTCCTTCTCACTGTTCTTCATCTCGCGGCTGGAATTTGCAATATCAACGGTGCCATTGATTAGTGAAGCAATCCCGGTTCCGGAACCGCCTCCGGTCACGGCTATCGCGACATTCGGATTGACCGACTGATACGCCTCTGCCCATGCCTGCGCGACGTTCACCAGCGTGTCCGATCCCTTGTTCTGGAGTACGGTCCTTCCGCCCTGTGACCCGCCGCCGCAGCCCACGACGAGGACGGAGATTAGAAGTAGCAGTAACCGGTTCTTGTTCATTGTTAAGAGGGGTGTATTGGGGGGTGTTAAAATTTGAAGTGAAGAGTGACCCGACCGGTTACAACCGAACTGTCATCCTCTTCGAACTTGCTGATCACGACGTTGGGGATGAACTCAACATTCTCGTGAGGCCTTACTGCGACGCCACCTATGAAGAAGTTTTCCGACCCTTCTACGCCGATGTCCGTCATTTCGACCCGATCAAAACGGCCGATTAACGTTACGTTATCGTTAAGATTTGCACGGGCGAATAGGCTGAGCCCGTAAAGATCTGCCGATTCGTCCGTCTCTGCAAAAGCGGTTTGCTGGTAGAAACCCTCCACTCCCGCCGCGAACTGATCCGCTGAGTAGGCTACGAGAGCGTTTCCGTTTACGGCATTCTCCCGCGGGCCGCTGAACGAGGCATAATCGCCGCCGAGCGTGATCACCAGTGCATCAGTCGGGTAGAATTCGAGTTGCCCATAAATACGCTTGTTCTTGTTCGACTCGGCCCGCTCGCCGTTGTTGTTCGCAAACATGAACCCGTAGCGCACGGTGCCTTGAGCGGTGACCGGGCCGCGAATGGCCACTCCAAAGTCTCGGGAGGAAACTGCCCCGGCGCGGTCTTGAATGGTCTTTTCCAAACTTCGGAAGCCCCAGGCCTTTTCGGCAACCGTGAATGACGGGGGAGAGCTTATGCCAATCCACAAGTCGTGACCCTTCGCGAAACTATCGCTCCATCGCAGGTACAGGTCCTTTACAAACGGCGAAGGTTTCCCTTGTGCCGTAGTCGAGCCGTCGTTGGCTTCCAGCCGCGCCCGTGCCGAGAAGTCTTCCGAGATCCCGAAATCGGAGGTGAGATAGAGGCGCCGATATCCGAAACCGTTTTGACCTTCATCGTCGTCGAACGGGGAAGCGATGACGTATTCGTAATCGATATACGCAAGTCCGGAAACAGATACGGTGGTCTGGGCAAGCGATGGCAGGGCGGTACTACAAAGTACCAGCGTGCACGAGAAGCGAAGTAGACGGTTCATTTAGGGCGGGCTTTCTTGCCCGCGCTTTCCCGTTCGCAGGAATTAGACAGGCAAAATCTTGTAGGGTATCATGGAACCGACGAAAACTACCCCTCGCGCCAATTATATTTTTGTTATCAAATTGTTAACAGCCACGAATACCCCTCTCAGGACCATTC
>JAHHLP010000477.1 GCA_018679295.1 Rhodothermia bacterium | reverse complement strand
GATCGTGACCCTGCTGGACGAGTCTATGATCGAGGGAAGTCACACCGTCTCTTTCTATGGCGGTGCGCTCCCATCAGGACTTTATGTGCTTCGGATGGAGGCGAACCAGGAAGACGGGACGACAAGGAAGGAGAGTAAGAAGTTAGTCGTGTTGCGGCAGTGAGCCTGTAATCGTGCGTCGATGCGCCGTCCGTATCAGAGATATCGGGCTACGACACCTCTATAACAGCTTCACCGAGCACATCCATCCGTGGCTCCACCCCGAGCCCCGGCTCTGCGGACGCCGCCATCCTTCCGTCGCGCCGTTGCGGAGCACCGTCGGCCGTGCTCACCGTGACATAACTGTTGAAGTCGGTCGCCGTGAACAGGAACTGCGGTGGGGTGCTATGCGCGAGGTGCGCGATTGCGGCGGTGATGATGTCGCCTCCCCAGGCGTCCTAGATCGTGACGGCGACCCACATCGACACACATAGATCACGGGCCTGCCTCGCGCCTGATAGTCCGCCGAATTTTGAGATCTTGACGTTTACGACGTCCATCGCCTGGTCAGCGTGCGCTCGGAGCAGCATATCGATCCCGTCAACACACTCGTCCAACACGAAGGGGTGGTTCGTTCGACGGCCCACAGCTCGACACTCCTCGTATGTCAAGCATGGCTGCTCGATGTAGACGTCGACGTCCCGGACGGCTCGAACCACGCGCATCGCCTCATGCATAAGCCATCCGGTATTCGCGTCTGCAATCAAGATGTCGCCGGTCTGCATCAGCTCCGCGACGGCACGGATTCGCTCGATGTCCACGTCTGGATTGCCACCCACCTTCAGCTGGAACTTTCGATAACCCTCTGCGCGATAGCCGGCGACCTTCTCCGCCATCTCATCGGGTGACTGCTGTGAGATCGCACGGTAGAGGGCGAAATCGTCACCGTACCGCCCGCCGAGTAGCGTGCACACCGGCTGACCGCTCGCCTTACCGAGTATGTCCCAGCACGCCATGTCAATTGCTGATTTGACATATGGATGGCCTTTCAGTGCGGCTTCCATACGCCGATTGAGCGGGGCGATGGCGGTCGGGTCTTCACCAATGAGGTGAGTTGCCAACTCGGCAATCCCGGCGCGAGCCCCGCTTGCGTATGCAGGCAGGTAGAAAGGCCCAAGTGGGCAGACTTCTCCGTACCCTGTGACTCCTGCATCCGTGTCAATGCCCACGATTGTACTGTCGAACACTGAGACCGACTTGCCGCCCGACCACTTGTAGCTGCCCTCGTGCACGGGGAGATCAACCTGGTAGGCGGAGATCCGTGTGATTTTCATAATGCTGATCTTAGGCCAAACGTTAGACCCAAAGTAGTGATTTGCCGCCCAAGTCAGCGGACTAGTCCGCGGGTGCATCCTTTCGTGTGGGCGCACCGGCCTCGGCCCTTGCTTTGATCAGCCGCAAAGCCCTGCGGCGAATCAAGCCGCTCATCACACCCACCACCGACCAGTACGCTCGGAACTTGCGCCGGCTCGCCGCATCGGTGCACTGGACCCTCGTCTCCGTCACCAATCGCGCCTGTTGTTCTCCGATTTCTTGGACCTTGAAGGTCCAGACGGCTTTCGCAAATCCTGGCTGATCGAAGTCCCGAAACGCAGCCGGCGCTAGTTGCCGGAGATCCCCGTTCGGCAGCCAAAATCGTCCAACGATGCCGTAGACCACTTCTGATCCCATGCGCTCATCAAGCATGATGAACCCCAAACGCGTCAGCCGATCGAGCGTGAGCCGCGAACCGGGCATTCCCCGCAGACGGAACAGCCATCGGATAACACCGTCGTTCGCGAGGTCTACTGCTTTGATTGCGGCAAAAGTCGCGCTCCGATCAGCGTCGACCAGAGTCTTGTGTGCCGAGCGAACATCCCATTGCGGAAGGTGCTCGGTCGCCAGATCACGCTCCGGCATACCGCTTTGTCTTACGTGATGGCAGTTATGCTTACCTGCTTGGGATGTCCCGGATTCGAACTAGCACCAGACCTTGATCTCCGACAATTCGTTCCGGAGATGCTCCAGGAAGCTGTCGTGATTTCGCTCTGAGTGGGAGTTCAGGATAGCCTCTCGGGCTTCATCTCCGATCTCGTATGCGGACATCACGGACTCTGGATCTTCCGCGAATTGCGCGCGCTTTGATTCGTCCTCGGCCAAATCGCGTAACAGGTCGTACACGTTCTTCTCACCATTCGTAGCCATTTTGTACCTCCGAACTTTGTCTTACCGCATGCCTCTGCGAGCGCAACTAGCGGACCCCTATCGTTTACTAAACCTCAAAACGCTCCCATCGTGCCTTCACGTCCTGCATCAACGCGTCAAAGCGGTCCTCGTCTCTCAGCGACGCAATGAACGGGTCGTTCGCGGAGAGAAGGGGATAATTGATGAAGCCGTGGTCGACGGCGACTTGGAGCCAGTCGATAGCCGTTTTCCGTTCTCCGAGCATTGCGTAGCAGCTGGCCATCATCCACGAATACTGAAGGTCGCCTCGGGCAATCTTCTGGAGTTCTTCGGACGCTGCGCGAGACGCAGCTTCGGTGTCGTGGCCAAGCGCGTGCAGCATGAATTCCGCAAACTGACCGAAGAAATGACCGGAGCTGTCCTCGACCAGCGAGTCAAGTTTACTGACGGCGTCTTCCGT
Organism: Rhodothermia bacterium; assembly: GCA_018679295.1. GTDB lineage: Bacteria > Bacteroidota > Rhodothermia > Rhodothermales > JABDKH01 > JAHHLP01. The sequence goes on along the minus strand of JAHHLP010000477.1, from coordinate 3,137 downwards.
GCGCCCCGCGTAAGCCAGACCGTGGGCGTACATGAAGCGCACGATCGGGTTGGTAGGATCCATGCGAAACATGCGCTCGTACGCTGGCAACGCCAATTCGAATCGCCCACCCATCAGCTGTACGTATCCTGGCAGACCCTGGTACATCGGGTTGAGCGGGTCCACCCGCGCGAGTCGCTCCACAAGCGGTGCCGCCTCTACCAGGCGCCCCGCGTGTACGTACACGATGCTGAGCCAGAATAGCGTATCGGGATCGTTGGCGTCCACGGTGAATGCGACCCGGAGGTCCTTGGCTGCTTGCTGCAGATCGTGCTGAAGAAATCTTATCAGCCCCCGAACACGGAAGGCATGATGCGATTCCGGGTTCAGCGCGAAGATCTTTTCCACATATTCGCTGGCTGTTTCAAGACGCGACGGTGGTCGCAGGGTCGCGTTCACAGCGAGCCACTCGACGTAGGCAAGCCCCGATAGCAGTAATTCGTTCTCGCCCGCCATCTGGAGCCCTTCTTTCAGGTACTCGGCGCTCTTTTGCAGGCTCTCTTCCGTCAGATGCCACATCTCTTTGCGAGCACGGAGATAGCAGTCATACGCCGCAAAGCTGCTGATGCGGGGCATCGACAGTCTCCGCTGATAGCCGCTCGAAAGTCGAACCTGCAGTGCGTCCGCGACGGACGTCGCCACCTCTTCCTGCAAGGTCAGCAGTTCATCAACGGTACCCTTGTATTTCTTGGACCACACGCTGGAGTTAGTCTCCACGTCCGTCAGCTCCAGATAGATCCGGACGTTGGAACCCATCCTTCGGACGCTACCATCGAGCAGGTAGCGTACTCCAAGGCGCCTGCCGATCTCTCGTGCTGAACCGCGCTCGCCCTTAAACGCCATAGACGACGCTCGCGACGTGACCCGCAAGGTGCCTACTCGCGAAAGGTCAGAAATGATTTCCTCGGTTAGTCCATCTGCAAAGTAGTCGTGAACGTCTTCGCTCAAATCGTCTATGGGCAGGACGGCTATGGAGATATCGTCAGTTCCGTGCGCCGCGGTCGCGGATCGCGATGAAGTGGCGTCACCGTCACGTTTGAAGAGACGCTCGATCGCTAGACACATCTCCTCTACACTCGTAAATCGGTCGGTCGCTTGCTTGCGCAGAGCACGCGTGATAAGATCGTCGATGCCGGGGGGAAGCGTCCGGACGACGGACGACGGCGGCGGTGGGTCTTCGTTCAGCAGCTGATAAATCACGGCTTGATCGTAAACGCCCGTGAACGGCGGTCGCCCGGTTAGCATCTCGTAGTAAACGGCCCCAAGTGCCCAAATATCCGTTCGATAGTCGATCACTTCACCGCGCGCTTGTTCGGGGGACATGTACTTGATGGTTCCCACCGCGTTTCCGTCCGCCGTAATGCTGGTAGAGCCAACTATTTTCGCGACACCGAAATCGAGAATCTTGACGTTGCCGCGACCGGTAACCATGATGTTCTCAGGCTTGATGTCACGATGCGTAATTCCGCGTTCGTGCGCACACTGCAGACCGCGTCCAACAGCGACTGCGATACGAGACGCTTCCGCTGCATCAAGAGAGGTCGAACCTTCACCATGGTCTCGCAGCAAGTCCCTTACTGTATTGCCGTCGTAGTAGGCCATGGCAATGAACAGTTCATTATCGGCCGTTTCTCCGGCCTCGAAGATGGTGCAAATGCTCTCGTGTTCGAGAGTTGCCGCGGTTCTTGCTTCCCGGATGAACCGGGCCTTGGCTTCCCGATTCAGGTTGAAATGAGCCGGCAAAAACTTAATTGCAGCAGTCCGGCGAAGCTTTGTATCAAGAGCTCGATATACAACGCCCATCCCGCCACTACCGATAAATTCTTCAACTCGATAATGGGAGACCAGACGGCCGATCATTGGATCGTCACTTGCAGACACGTCTATGTCGTCGCGCTGGTTGTCCGCCGAATCATCGAACGGTCCTGACGCGCCGGGATGAATAGGGGTTTTGAGTCGTTCGCGACCACTAGCTTCGATGTTGCTGGCAAGATCAAGAGGTTGTTGCCACTGCCTCCAATCACACCTGTCTAGTCCTACCACCGCGTTGGTCACACGCCCGGATGGCCCATCTATCTTTGGTTGTGGCATCTGCGGCACCTCACACAACGTGGGCCGTGCAACCGTTCAAAAAGGTTGGCCCAAACCATCTTCACCAAAGTTTGTGCATGATCCTCGCATCACGCCCCTTTGCGACTGCGAAGATAAGCGGCCCAGCGCTCCAAAACTTTTGATGTCCGTCGGACGACCTGTAGCAGCCGTTTGACCTATAGCGGCCCATCTGCCCAATTAACAATCCGTACGAGAGAAAGTCGAACCACGGGTCCGCACTTCTTTCGTCGCTTGGGCATTGACGATGTCAAGTACCGTACTTTGCGCGACACCAAAAAGCCTATGCGCGGCCCACTCAGTCCAGCCCGGCCCGCATCTTGTCGAGTTCGTTGTCTGCCCGCACCTTGACCGTCGCGTAGTTGGGCCCGTTGTCGTTCCAGTTGGACACCTTCGTCATCAACTCCGTGGCTTCAGCCGTGTTGCCGGCCTTGTTCTGCGCGAGCGCCAGGTGATACACGACGTACGGATCGTTCTGATCGGCCTTCTTCAGGTGTTTTGTGGCTGCGGCATAATCGCCGGCCTCCAGCTTGACGATTCCAACTAGTGCGTGGTGTGCTTCGACCTGGTTGACGTCGTCGTCGGCGTCGATCAGGGCGTAGAACTGGTCGACTTTGGCCTCAGCCCGCTCCTTGTCGCCCTTCTTGGCCGCAATCACACCTTCGCGGAACACTGCCCAAGCCAGAAAACTCTCCTTCACACTGGCGTCCAGATCCGATTCCTCGATGATTCGGCGGCACTCTTCAATGCTCCGTTCGGCGTTCTGCATGTCGCCAAGCATGACGAAGGCCTCAGAGCGAACGCCCGCGTGAATGGCTGCTTCACGATCGGGCAGCCCGGCCTTCTTCGCCATCTTGAGTGCCTTCTCGGATGCCTTGATGGCTGCCTCCGTGCGACCCTCCAGCAGGTACGAATAGCTGATCCGATTCATATCGGTCAATCTGCCGGCGTCTGTGGTTTCGAGTTCGATCGCCTTGCCGTAGGCCTCC
>JAHHLP010000378.1 GCA_018679295.1 Rhodothermia bacterium | reverse complement strand
GCTAGCGCCCGAGCGGCGGTCCGACCTTGCGCAGGTAGGGTTGAGGGCAATGTTCGGTGGAGCGTTGGCATCCTGGCTGACGGCGACGATCGCGGGTATGCTTCTGTAGGGCTTGCGGCATCCCGGAAATACGTCATCCCGGCCATAGCCATAGGTCATCCCGGCCAGCGCGAAAGCCGGGGGGCCGGGACCATGAAAGGCTGGGGCTCACGAGACGTTCAATGGGTTGCCGCTTCCGCGGCAATGACGGCCTTTCTCGTCATCCCGGCCATAGGTCATCCCGGCCACTCGTCACGACGTCTGGAAGTTCAAATCCAGTCGCACCCACGACGGAATGGGATCTGATTTACCTACGCGGAGAAGATATGCCGGCTGCCAGCGCGCCTCGGTGACGGCTCGCATTGCGATTGTATCGAGAACCGGATGAACGCTCTGCAACAGTCCGACGGCCACCGGCACGCCCGCTGTATCGACCCGCACCTGCATCTTGACGCGGCCCGTCACACCCGCCTCTCGTAGAGAGTCAGGATAGATGATCGGCACATCCGTCCCCAAATGCTTGGTAGCTCGTGGCTCACGAAAATGACGGGCGAGGATTCGGTAGCCTTCCTTCTTGTATTGTTCGACGAGCTCATCGGGAGACCGGTTGAAGTTCGCTTCCTCGATTCGCGGAACCACATGGCGCTCAAACAGGGAGTCGACTACCTCCGGCTCGTTTCTAAGCACGGGCAAGAGACTCACCTTAACGGCTCTGGCAAGCTGCCGCGTAGCTGTGCCACGATCTCTCGCCAACGCCAGATTAGCAGAGTACGTGAGGTCTGCGCCTTTCACCTGCATGCTCTGCAGCGTCTCAAGGTCACGGAAGGCTGCGCTCGTGTCTACGCCCGATTGCCACCACCGATCACCATCCGTCACCCATCCTTCCGGCGGACCAGATGGAGCGCGAGACTCGGGGCGGCACGCGACGAGGGTCAGCATAGCCGCGGTCGACGTGATGGCGACAATACGTGTGAATGAGACGTTCATCCGATCAGTGGTGTGGGAGCGGGGATGAGGAAAACCTCTTCGAAACACGGGCACGATCAGGATCTCGTCGTGCCGGCGGGCGTCAGGAATATACGAACCCGACTGACGGACTCAGGACTCTGAGACCGTGTTTTCCGACATCGGCTCTGCAAGGCGGACGAAATAGCGACGCCTATCCATTGCTACGACACGCACATCGCTGCCCGACGCAATGAACTCGCCTTCAGTCGAAACCTCGACGCGTTCTCCCTCGATCTCGACGACCCCGCCTGGCCGTAGCGGAGTCACTGCGACGCCCCTCTTCCCCAGGTACTTCCGCCTCTGGTCGCGATCCTCTTCGGCCTTCTCGGGATCACGCTTCAACGATGTCGTCAGGACAAATCGATCCCACGCCCCTGACGAATACAAGAACCAGAATAAACCGCCGACCGCGATCCCGCTACCGCCGATTGCGGCAAGCCCGCCCATTGTACCGCCTTCATTAAAGGCGACGATTATCGCGCTCGCGACAAGAAGAAGGCCCAGGATTCCGATGACGTTGAACCCGGGTATCAGGTACACCTCGATCACGATGAGTACAAGACCCACCAAAATCAATGCAATCGGAAGGAATAGATCCACTGGCTCCTGGTCGCCCGCTCTGGCAAGAAATGATAAGTATCTAGTGTACGGCGCATAGCCCGTAAGTTTCACCCGTCAGGCGCGTGCCGGGCTGTCACCATCCCTCTTGGCTCGGACTTCGATTCGGCCGCCGCGAACCGAGCGCACGATCACCGCTATTCCTGCCGGCACATAGTCTGACACCGACGTCACGTCGAAGCGGTCGCCTCCGATCTCAGCCATCACAGACGGTCGCAGGGGCGTGATCGTTATGCCTTCCTGACCCACGAGGTCGTCGCGCGTCTCTGATGAAGTGTAACCCAGGCTGCTGGCAAGCTCTGGCTGCAACACCAGTTCACCAAACCGCTCCGATTTGGGTAGGTAACGCCCGAGTGAGAAGAGCAGCACAACGAAGAGCACGAGTGTGACTGCAAGGGTGGTGATCGCGGTCGACATGGATTCGCCGGTCGGAAAATCGAATCCGATGTTGCCTACCAGGCCGGCGAGCAGAGAGCCGATAACGAGGACAACTCCAGCGATACCAGCAAATCCGAAACCCGGTATGATGAAGATCTC
>JAHHLP010000369.1 GCA_018679295.1 Rhodothermia bacterium | reverse complement strand
CCTTAGCTTCTCTCCTGTATAAACTTGCCGAGGGCGATGGATGCGGCCGGCAGGGTCGGAGCGCATCTCCATCCACTGCGCGATCCATCCGGGCATTCTACCCATTGCAAACATGACGGTAAACATGTTGGTCGGTATGCCCATAGCCCGGTACAGGGTACCTGAGTAGAAATCGACATTCGGGTAGAGCTTTCTCTCTGCGAAGTAGTCGTCCTTTAGTGCGATTTCCTCGAGCTTCTTGGCGATGTCGAGCAATGGGTCGTCTATCCCGAGTTCTTCCAGGACTTCGTCCGCCCACTTCTTGATGACTCTTGCCCGCGGATCAAAATTCTTGTAGACCCGGTGGCCGAAGCCCATCAACCGAAAGTCATCTGACTTGTCCTTCGCCTTTTCGATGTATTTCTGGTAGTTGCCTCCGTCCTGGCGAATCATCTCGAGCATATTGATGACCTCCTGATTCGCCTTTCCGTGGAGCGGTCCGGACAGTGCGCTAATGCCGGCGGACATCGATGCGAAGAGGTCGGCACCGCTGCTGCCGACCATTCTGACTGTCGACGTCGAACAATTCTGCTCATGGTCCGCGTGTAGAACGAGCAGCATGTCCAACGCTTTCATCAGGAGCGGGGACGGAGAATAGCTTTCCGCAGGGACTGCAAACATCATATGCAGGAAGTCGCCCGCATAGCTGAAGTCGTTGCGCGGATAGATATATGGATGGCCGATCGATTTCTTGAAGGAGAACGCGGCAAGTGTCTTCAGCTTCGCAATCAGCCTAATGATGTTCAGTTCCAGATCCTGCGGGTCGTCCGATTCCGGATAGTACGCAGACAGAGAGGCGACCATTGCCGAGAGGACACTCATCGGATGTGCGCTCGCAGGATAGCCTTCGAAGAACTTCTTCATGTCTTCGTGCAGAAGGCTGTGGTGCGTTATCGCGTGCTGAAATCCGTCGAACTCGTCCTGGCTTGGAAGCTCGCCTTTGATGAGGAGATAACAGACCTCCACGAATGAGGCGTGCTCAGCCAGCTCTTCAATGGGATACCCTCGATAGCGGAGGATGCCCTTCTCGCCATCGATGAAAGTAATCGAGCTCTCGCACGACCCCGTGTTTCCGTACCCGGGATCCAGCGTTATTGCTTTGGATTCCTTCCGCAGGGTGCGGATGTTAATCGCGACCTCGTCCTCCGTGCCGACGACCACGGGCAATTCGTATTCCGACCCATCGAGTAATAGTTTAGCTGGCTCCATATGCTCCTCTCCGAGATTTCACCCATCCAATATCGCATGTTGGGGAAGCGCTTTCAATCTCCACCGCGTGAAGATAAGAAGGTTGTGGCGGCTGCCCCGTTCCGAGGCGCCCCTTTTTTGAGATGTTATTTACTGAAACTTGTGTCGGTGAATCCCCGCCGTCGCCTACGATCGGCCGCCCTTCGGCCGGGTCGCTAGGGCCATCACGTCTTTACCTTTGCGGTTGAATTCTACGGAGCAAGAATGATGCTGAAAAATGTCCCCCCCAAACACTACGCGTCGATGCCCGGATTGCGTGGGCGATTGAATGAGGTAATCTTCGGCGTCGACACTCCTTATGGTCGTCGCTTCGATCTTGCTGTCATCATCGTGATCAGTCTGAGCGTAGTGGCGGTCATGCTTGAGAGTGTGGAGTCGATCAGGGCGCGCTTTGCCTACGAGCTGTTTGTTGCCGAATGGGTTTTCACGGTGATATTCACGATCGAGTACACGCTGAGGGTTTTCTGCGCTCAAAAGCGACTGCGATATGTCGGCAGCTTTTACGGACTTGTAGACCTGTTGGGCACGATACCGACATATATCAGCTTGCTGGTCCCTGGGGCGCAGTTTCTCCTGGTGATTCGCCTGCTCAGGATTCTGCGGGTTTTCCGCGTGCTTCGGCTCGCTCAGTTTCTTTCCGAGGCGGACGTTCTTATTCGTGCGCTTCGGTCGAGTCGTCACAAGATTGCGATCTTCATATCGGCGGTTCTGATTCTTGTGGTCATTCTTGGGTCACTGATGTATTTGGTCGAGGGAGCGGAGAACGGATTCACCAGCATACCGCGCGGCATCTATTGGGCCATCGTGACTCTGACGACTGTTGGATACGGGGACATCTCTCCGCAGACGGGCCTTGGACAGGCGCTTGCTGCGGTCGTCATGATCATGGGATACGGCATCATCGCCGTTCCGACGGGGATCGTGACAGCAGAGCTGACCCGGACGGGAGGGCGGCACCCCGAGATCATGGCCTGTTCCGGCTGCGGCAGCGGGGGTCATGATCTGGACGCGATCTTCTGCAAGAGATGTGGTGAGCGGTTGTGACCAATTCGCAAGCCGACACCAGATGGGGTCGGTCCGTTATGAGGATATTCGAGGACGGGGTATTTGCTGTTCCGTCAGGCGCAGATGTGTTCAATCCATATCGTGACTGCAATTCTGATCTGGACCTTGACGACGCGCCGCGGCTGCGCAGGTTGAACCTGGAGTCTTACGTTAGAACCGTGGCATCGACGCCGAGGGTGGTGGTTGTTGCTGAGGCTCCTGGTCCGTGGGGCTGTCGTTTCAGTGGGGTGCCGATTACTAGTGAGTCACAGCTATTGGATGTCTCTTTCCCGGTTGACGGTAGGAAGACCTCGCGAGCATCTGATGCATACTCTGAGTACAGCGCCGGGATATTCTGGCGGGTAATGCTCCGATTTTTTCCGAGGTTTTTTGTCTGGAATGCTTTTCCGTTGCACCCTCATCGGGAGGGTGAGCCGACGACGATTCGGACGCCGCGTACCAGTGAGTTGCGCTCGTTCATCGAAGTAACGGCGGCGATTGTCGATGCGGCAGGTCCCGTTGAGGTGGTTGCGTTGGGCCGAAAGGCGGAGCAGCAGCTTGGATGGGCCGGCATCGAGAGCCGGTATGTACGACATCCTTCGCAGGGAGGGGCCGTACGTTTCGAGCAAGGTATGACGGAGGTGTTTGGGGGGATCTCCTAGGTGGGAAATTGGCTTCGCAAGGGGGCCACCACTCCTCCTCCCCACTTCAAATTACCGCCCACCCTCGCCCTGCACCAAAGCCGCCGCTGCCAGCACGAACCTCAACACAGCGGTCGTCGTACCCTCCGGGTACATTTATCGCGTATTCGCCATGAACGATCTGTTTGAGGATGCAGCCGAGTCTTTCCGCCAGAAGAGCGCACCACTGGCAGATCGATTGCGGCCCACAACCATCGATGAATTCGTGGGTCAGAAGCACGTGCTCGGACCCGGCAAGCTGCTCCGTAGAGCCGTCGAGGCCGACCGCGTCACATCTCTAATACTGTACGGTCCCCCCGGAACCGGCAAGACAACCCTCGCGCGAATCATCGCCGCTCATACCGCATCCGCGTTCGTAACCCTCAACGCGGTCCTTGCCGGCGTGCGGGATATCCGACAGGCCATCGATAATGCGAAAACGCTGCTGCGGCATCACCAGCGACGGACAATTCTGTTCGTGGATGAAGTGCATCGCTTCAACAAGGCCCAGCAAGACGCACTTCTCCCTCATGTCGAAAACGGAACAGTGGTCTTCATCGGTGCCACAACGGAGAACCCGTACTTCGAGGTTATCAAAGCACTTGTGAGCCGTAGTCGGGTCTTCGAACTGAAGCCGCTGGAGTCCAGTGATCTCGAAGCCGTGCTCGCATCAGCGCTGAAGAACAAGGAGCGTGGCTACGGCAAACTCGCAGTGCGAGTCGACGAAGAGGCCGCCAGGCATCTCATCAGCACAGCAAACGGTGACGCCCGGTCGCTCCTCAATGCTCTCGAGCTCGCGGTCGAAACGACACCGCCTGCCCCGGACGGATCTGTACGGGTGACGCTGGAGGTTGCGGAAGATTCCATACAACGACGAGCCGTCCTATATGACAAGGAGGGCGATGCACATTTCGATACCATCAGCGCCTTCATCAAAAGCCTTCGCGGCTCGGATCCCGATGCTGCTCTATACTGGATGGCGAGAATGGTTTACGCCGGAGAAGACCCTCGTTACATCTTCCGCCGTATGTACATTTTCGCGGCAGAGGATGTCGGCATGGCAGACCCCGACGCGATCAGAATGGTGGCCTCGTGCGCACAGGGATTTGACTACGTGGGACTGCCAGAGGGACAGTTTCTGCTGGCCGAGTGCTGCCTCTATTTGGCTACCGCGCCCAAATCAAATTCCACGATGGCCTACTTCGAGGCCCTCAACTATGTCCAGAAGGAGCGATCGGGCGACGTTCCTGCCCCACTGAAGGATGGTAATCGGGACGGCGAGGCGCTCGGCCACGGTAAAGGATATTTGTATCCGCATGCGTACCGGGATCACTACGTACCGCAGCAGTACCTGCCGGACGAGATGCAGGGCGTCTACTTCTATCAACCGTCAGACATAGGATTCGAGAAGCGAGTTTCGGAACGGCTCTCTCGATGGCGCGAGAGAGACCAACAAGATGGGCTGAGGAAGCGGTTGGAGAAATACAGTTCGCCCGACCAAGGATCCAACTGACTCCGCCCACTTTTATAGCCGTTCCGTGCAGCCTGATTCAAGCCGTCGGGCGACACTTACACGCCTTCGTCTATCCATTTCTGGATCTTGTCGCGAAGCATTCCGAGGGTCACTGTTCCGTCCTCGATAATTTTGTCGTGGAAGACCTTGATGTCGAACCGGTCTCCCATTTCCGCTTCGGCTTTGTGCCTCAGGCGTCGGATTTCGGAACTTCCGGTCATATAGGCCGTGGCCTGCGCCGGAGTGGCAATGTATCTGTCCACCTCCGACACGATCGAGTTCTCGGACTCTGCAGTATGATCTAGCATATAGTCGATCGCCTGCTGTCGCGACCACCCCAACGCGTGCATCCCGGGATCAACAACCAGCCGTGCTGCCCGCAGCGCCTCATTAGACAATAAGCCCAGTCGATCAACGTCGGATGAGTAGAGTCCCATCTCGTCCGCCAGTCGCTCTGTGTATAACGCCCAGCCTTCACCGCTTCCGGAGAAGAAGAAGTACTTCAGGACGGGATGCAGCCCCGCCCGTTCAAGGCCGACAGAGACCTGCATGTGGTGTCCAGGGTATGTTTCGTGAAATGCAGTCGCCTCGATGCCCGCCTTACTGATTGTTTCAGGGCGATAGATCCCGAGTTCATACGTTCCGGGCCGGCTGCCATCGGTAGCACCGGCACTGTAGAAGCCGCCGCCAGATCGCTTCATGAACTCAGGAAATGGTCTGACGATGACTTCGGCTTCAGGTATGAAGCCGAACCAGTCCGGCACCGCTCTCTTGCCGCGATCGACGGCCGCTCGAGCGTAAGCGAGTACCTCATCTCCGGATTCAAATGTATAGCGGCTGTCGGTCCGGACCAGCTGGAAGAGTTCTTTCGGGTCTTCGAGGCCGAAGCTTCGCCTCCCGATCTCTCGCACCTCGGCTTCGATGCGGGCCATCTGTTCGTGACCGTTCTCGTGAATCTGTTCTGGCGAGAGATTGAGGGACGTATTGAATCGGATCATCGCGGCATAACACGCCTCGCCGCCCGGGTCCGCCGTGACAGCAATCGCCGTGCGGGCAGCAGGCCGATACTCGTTAGCAAGGAAGTCGTGATATCGCTGAACGGCCGGGTACACTGCGTCACTCAACACCGTTTCGTATTGTCCTGCGAACTCTGCGTTGGCGGCTCGCTCCGCGGGATCGTAGAAGGGGGAGTCTTTCGGACTGGAGTCGAGAATATTCTGAATCTGTCGAAGCACCGCGTCGACGTTGGACCGCGGTGCAGAGTATCCCTGCTCCAGCCCTGTCTTGAGATTGCTCACTTCGGTATCAATGTATCGCGGTAAATCCCTAATCCTCGCCAGCGCATCCGCGCGAGCTTCCGGCGTATCCACCGGCTGCTGGCTAAGTGTCGCGGGAATAATGGCCTGCCAACCGTTGAACGTCGGACTGACGTTCCAGAGATCTTGCCGGCACACGCGCTTGTCAACACTGGCCTGAAGCCGCCACGAAGCAAAAGAGAACGCAAGCTCTGCAGCCGTCCCGCGGACCCGCTCGATTCCCATTTGCTGAAGCTCCGACAACCACGCGTCTTCCTGCGCCTGCCATTCAGCAAGAGCTTCCTGGCTTCGGTCGCCAAATCGATCCATTGGCGTCTCGGGATAGCCAACCTCATAAGCTTCCTCTGGAAACTGATGGTAGTAGGCGTCCACGTATTCTGCTGCAATTTCATCGGCACGTTGAACTGCGTCGGCTGAAGAATCAATCGATTGCTCGCAGCCCGTACCGACGGCCATGAGGCACACACAGCCACCGGTTGCAATGATTCGTCTGAAGGTCATTTTCTTAATCCGGGTCAATGTAGAACCGTTGATATTGGAACTTACAGCTTCGGGCATTCATGCACTCGCCTGTCTGGAGCCCCCGCAACGTACAACGAGCTGCCTTCAAGCGAATCCGCCTTGTCGATACGTACCTTAAAACAATGAATCAATGAGAGGGGTGATGCAATTCTGGCTTAGAGTAGCATCTTCGATCGATCGCTTCAGCGAGCGCACGGGACGGATCGTGTACTGGTTGACGTTGTTCGCGGTGATCATCGGAAGTTACAACGCCGTAGTACGGTACCTCGACCGATATACGGGCCTCGGTCTAAGCTCGAATTTCTATATCGAGCTTCAGTGGTATTTCTTCGGGGTCGTGTTCCTGCTCGGAGCTGCCTACACGCTCAAGCACGATGCACACGTTCGGGTCGATGTCTTCTACGGGAGACTGTCGAAGAAAGGACAAGCGTGGGTCACGTTGCTGGGCACGATCCTGTTTCTCTTCCCGTTCTGCATTCTCATGCTGATTGTCTCGTGGCCGGCAGTGCGCAACTCGTGGGCGGTCATGGAGGTCTCGCCTGACCCCGGGGGGCTGCCGCGATATCCGATCAAGACGGTTATACCCGTTGCATTCGTACTGCTGATCGTGCAGGGCATCTCCATGCTGATCCGCCAAATCGCAATCATCCGGGACGAGGGTGGGAACGATGAGGCGGCCGACAGATTGTCTGAGGCGGGTCACCTATGAGCGGTGATTGGCTGGGTCCACTGATGTTCGTCGGCGCGCTCGTCCTGATCTTCTCAGGTTATCCTGTGGCCTTTGCCCTCGGAGGAACAGCTCTCTTCTTCGCATTCCTCGGCGTTGAGATGGGGGTCCTGGATCTCGGCCTGTTGCTTGCGATGCCAGAGAGGACCTTCGGCATCATGTCAAACTATGTGCTCTTGGCCGTTCCATTCTTCATCTTCATGGGCTCCATGCTCGAGAAGTCGCGCCTTGCCGAAGACTTATTGACGACCATAGGCGTTCTTTTTGGGGCGATGCGTGGGGGACTGGCTATTGCTGTCGTCTTTGTGGGTGCGCTCCTTGCTGCAGCCACCGGCGTCGTGGGGGCCTCCGTCGTGGCCATGGGTATGATATCACTGCCGGTCATGCTCCGATACGGCTATTCGCGCGAGCTATCGGCCGGTGTGATAACCGCTTCCGGTACGCTGGGTCAGATCATCCCCCCGAGCGTGGTCTTGGTCGTTCTCGCAGATCAGCTCGGTATCTCCGTGGGAGATCTTTTCATAGGGGCCCTTGTCCCGGGACTAATCCTGGCTAGCCTCTACGCCCTGTATGCCATGGGCGTGGCTTTTGTGAGTCCGGAGAAGGCCCCCAGTCTTCCTAAGTCAGAGCGGGCCGAAAGGGGGATGGTTCTTGTCCGCCGCGTGACCTTTGTGATGCTGCCTCCACTTGCGCTGATACTCATCGTTCTCGGCAGCATCTTTGCCGGCGTCGCTACGCCTACCGAGGCAGGGGCACTCGGAGCACTCGGAGC
>JAHHLP010000576.1 GCA_018679295.1 Rhodothermia bacterium | reverse complement strand
CCCGATATCCGGTCGTCATGATGCACGGCTTCGGACTCCTCGCTGGTATGCGTCGAGGCGGACATCTCTACGCTGCCGCTGCCCACCTACGGATGCACGGTGTGCTGGCGTTTGCGCCGAACGTCGTGCCATACAATACGGTTGACGTCAGAACGGGAATGTGGATTGACCGCCTTGCGCATGTGCTAGCCGAGACGGGCGCCGACAAACTCAACCTTATCGCGCACTCCATGGGTGGACTCGACGCCCGGCATCTGATCTCCCGGCACGGTATGCACGATCGAATCGCCACCCTGACGACCATCGCCACGCCGCACAGGGGCACTCACATAGCGGAGTTTATCGTGACCAGACCAGAGCGGGTTAGGCAGTTGCTCGCTGAACTCGCCGACTGGCTTGGCACCACGGCGGTGCCCGAGGGGGAGGCCGACTTTCGCACTGCCGTGGCCGAGCTTACACCAGAACACATGGTGGAGCATTTCAATCGCGAAAACGAGGACCACCCCGCCGTACGGTATCAATCGTACGGGGGCGCGGCGGGTAAAGGAGCGAGCGTACCCGCTAATCCCTTTCTTCGGATCGGCAATGGCCTTCTTTTTGCGACAGAAGGACCGAACGACGGAATTGTATCCGTTGCCAGTGCAAGATGGGGCGATTACCTCGGCACGATCGATGCCGATCACGCTGCGCAGGTTGGCCTCTCGTTTGGAACAGGATCACGATTCTCCTCCAATGACTTCTTCCTTGACCTAGTCCGACGGCTGTCGTCGGAAGGTTTCTAGACTGCGCACGCCGTCGACTCCCCGTCCATCATCCTGATGCTATGACTGCATTCCCGGCCCTCCCCGACAGCGTACCGCGCAGGGGTAGACACTGGCTAAAGAAGCTTGGCCGAAACCTGCTGTCTGTTTCCGGATGGCAAATAGATGGAAATTTCCCCGACCTGAAGAAGTTCGTGGTCATAGCAGCTCCACACACCTCCAACTGGGACTTTGTCATAGGCTTGTCGACTGCGTTTGCGACTGATATCGACGCCCACTGGATCGGTAAACACACCATTTTCACGTGGCCTTTCGGGGGACTTTTCAAACGTCTTGGCGGGATTGCCGTCAACCGCGCCAAGACAACTGGCTTGGTACCCCAAGTGGTCCAGGAGTTTCGCAGGAACGAAGAGTTCGTGCTCGCCATTGCGCCAGAGGGCACGCGAAGCAAAGTCGAGCGGTGGAAAAGCGGGTTCTACCAAATAGCGTTGCAGGCCGAGGTGCCGGTTGTCTGTGCCTACTTCGACTATCCCCGTCGCACCGTTGGCATCGGCAAGGTTGTCTATCCTTCAGGAGATTACGAGGCAGACCTCGCGGACATCACCGCGTTCTACTCGCACTTCAAAGGCAGGCGTCACAGGGACTGACGCCACGCGTCCAACGCGCTACCAAGAGCCGAGATGCCGACACCTCGATGACGTGCTTCCGTTACGGTACGCTCGAAATGCTGCGCCCAGCCCGGCGCGTCCATTTCGTCCCATAACACGTTGTGCCACAGCAAAACCGCACAGCCACCGAATCGCTCGCACAAGTCCATGACTTGCGAGGTCGCTCCAACCGCACCATCAGCACCGAGATGACGACGATTGAAAAGTGTACCGTCCATCACGGTAAGCGGCATCTCCCATACTCCGGTAGCCTTGTCTGCATACGGATCGAATAGTCGATACGGCACGCACGTGCACCTTCGAAATCCTTCGTGTTCGGCGAACCCCAGTGTCGAATCGATTTCAAAACCACTCTCCGCATGGAGTCGGAGGGTCGTCGGGATACTGTAGCGGAGGTAATGCTGTCTGACGGATCGAATCGTCTCCCCCACGACATCAGTCAAGAGTATGCGCTCTCGCCTCATGTAATCCGGATGTTGACTTGCGAAGTAGCTGGGATGGAGTCCGATCTCAAAGCCTGCTTCGCGGCAGGAAGTCACCAAGCGACACACGAATCCCCCGTCTAGTGGATAAGCGACGTCGTGCGGACCGTGGGCTCCCGCCTTGAGGAATATCGTCGCGGTGCCATCGGAGGCACCAATAACTTCAATGATGCGACGCAGCGAGTCCCGGTAGAGATCTCCTCGACGGACAAACTGTGATGCAAACTGGCGAGCCCGTTTCAGGCGGCCATGCAACGGATCATCACGGCGTCCCAGAGCCAGGTTCTGGACCACCTCACGGTAAACCATTCCTGGTCGCCACTTCTTGAGATAGTCGACGTCGACGGTCGGACACACAACCCAGGAGGCATCTCCCCATCGCCGTTGTCGCACCTGGAATCCCGCATCGATCAGCATTTGCTTGACTTGCTCTCGATAACCATCGACGGCAGGAACGAGCGGAATTGACAACTTCGACTGAAGGGAGTCTTCATACCTGAACCGACCCTTGTCATCACGTGCCTGCGTCGTCATTTCCTGCCAACCGCACAGCAGGTACCAGGCACTGGCAACAAGATCCGGTTCGCCGCGGTCGGATCGGAAGAGCACGGGCCACCGTTCGCCACCCCAGTCCGCCCACGTGACGTCCGTGAGATCCACCGCACACCGACGTGAGTAAACCTCTGCGGCGTTGGCCGCGAAGCCAAATACGACGCGCGCGCTCTTATCGGCGTCATTGCCGCCGTAATGAATGTCGGCATCGTGTTCGCCCGAGTCCAGCCACACGGCCTCGAAGCCGAGTGGATACAGGAGCGCATCGATGACCCAACGTGAAACGTTGAGCAGGGAATCCGGCACGTCGAGTCGAATGCGAACTCTCGTCATTGCCTCATCTTCGCGGCGTGTCCTTCTCTGGCAGGCGAGGTCGCCCCGCGCCATGCAGGAAGGCTATATTCTCGGTACTCTTGGGCAACACTCAATTTCAACTGACCCTTAAAGGGACCTGGTGAACTCAGCGACTTCAAAGTACAAGATATTCACGGACCCCGTACACGGCTTTATCTCCGTACCGCGGGACACGATTCTGGGCTTGGTGCACACACCCGAGGTCCAGCGCCTCCGGCGGATTCGACAGCTAGGCGTGGGCTATCTCGTGTTTCCGGGTGCCGAGCATACTCGATTCGGTCACGCCCTGGGCGCGATGGCGCTCATGCAGGACGTGGTAGCAACCCTCAAGGAGAAGGGCACAACAATATCGCCGGCAGAGTCATCAGCGGCCCAATGCGCGGCGCTTCTCCACGACATTGGGCATGGCCCCTTCTCGCACACGCTAGAGAACTCGCTGCTCTCCGGATTCCGGCATGAACTCATGAGTCGGGCACTATTGCAACGATTGGCGGATCGGCTTGGAGGCGAATCTCTGCAGCTTGCCCTCAAGATCTTTGACGACACGTACGAGCGTCCCTTTTTTCACCAACTGGTTTCGAGCCAGCTCGATATGGACCGTCTCGACTACCTTCGTCGCGATTCGTTCTACACGGGTGTCGTCGAGGGTGCGATCGGCGTGCAGCGGATCATTCGCACAATGCGCATCCACCCATCCGAGGGGCTTGAGGATTCACAGGTCGTCATCGAAGCAAAAGGGGTGTACGCCGTCGAGAGCTTCCTGATTGCGCGACGTTTAATGTACTGGCAAGTCTACCTCCACAAAACGGTCATCGCGGGAGACGAGGTGCTTCGAAGCTTGATCGAAAGATCCCGCGATCTGATTCGCCGTGGAAACTCCGATGTCAGAGACCTTGCCGCACCAGCTTTTCTCTACTTCCTTGAGCATGATCTCAGTGCTGCCGACGTCGAGCGATCCGAGGTCGTGTCGGCGTATACTGACCTCGACGACACAGACGTCCTGTATACCGTCAAGACGTGGAGTCGGTGCTCAGACAGAATCCTTGCTGACCTGTGCACACGCTTTATCAACCGCAACTTCTTCCGTGTGACGTTCCACCAAAAAGAGCCGGCCCCCAACGTAGTAGGCCGTCACCGAGAGCAGGTGGCAGATTGGCTCGTGCAACAAGGCCTGTCCAGTCGGCAAGAAGCATTCGATGATGCCGGCTATTACTTCAAGTCTGACGTTAGTCGGCATTCATCCTACGAATCCGTAGAGGATTCGATAATGGTGATTGAGCAAAGCGGTAACGTTCACGAGTTGTCTGAGGCGGGTGACACGGCGACCGTCGGAGCGCTTCGTGAGTTTGAGGTAAAACCCTACATATGCTATCCAAAGGGTGCGTTGAGAGAGTAAGCCGCGGCGTCTGGACCGCCCCGCAAACAGCCACAGAAGTATTAGCCACCAATGAACATCAACCTGAAAGGACGCAGGGCATTAGTAGGCGGAGGTTCGCAAGGAATCGGGCGCGCGTGCGCAGAAGAACTCGCGACGCTGGGAGCGGACGTTACCCTCTTGTCGCGCGACGAAGAACGCCTGCGCGTTGCGGCGGAATCCCTGCCAACAGACGGTGAACAGTCACACGGCTACCTGTCCGTGGATTTCGCCGACCCGGACTCCGCCGCGTCACGCGTCGATTCTTTGCTGCGAGAAATTGGACCGGCACACATCCTGGTCAATAATTCCGGAGGCCCACCGGGCGGCGCCCTGCTCGACGCTTCCACGGATGAGTTCGAGCGCGCGCTACGCAGTCACCTTTATGCCAGCCACCTATTGGCACAGGCGACTATCCCGGGAATGAAAGCGTCCGGATACGGTCGCATTGTGAACATTATTTCGGTGTCGGTTCGACAGCCTATTCCCGGGCTTGGGGTCTCCAACACCACGCGCGGAGCGATGGCTTCGTGGTCCAAGACATTGGCCGCTGAGGTCGCCGCGGTTGGTATCACAGTAAACAACGTTCTGCCCGGCGCGACAAGCACAGATCGTTTGTTCGAACTTATCGAAGCACGAGCCACGGCTGCCGGCATATCTGCGGAAGAAGAAGCGCGTAACTGGCGAGACCCGATACCAATGAAACGCTTTGGTCAGCCGTCTGAGATCGCGGCCGCCGTAGCTTTCCTGGCATCGCCGGCGGCATCGTTCATCACAGGAGTGAGTCTGCCGGTCGATGGCGGCTTCATCGACGCGATCTGAGCAGTAAACAGGCACCTACCTTGAGTACCTCTCCTCACGACAACACGCGTTCCACGAGTTTTGAGTCGTCCCAGAGCTATGCCCACCAGATGGATGCGGACGACGAGTTGGCCGTATTCCGTTCCAGATTTCTGATACCTGCCGACGACAACGGAAACGAGATTCTCTATCTGGTCGGCCACTCACTCGGCCTGCAACCGGTAACGACACGCTCGGCTGTCGAAG
Organism: Rhodothermia bacterium; assembly: GCA_018679295.1. Taxonomy (GTDB): domain Bacteria; phylum Bacteroidota; class Rhodothermia; order Rhodothermales; family JABDKH01; genus JAHHLP01. Next base: position 746 of record JAHHLP010000576.1, on the reverse strand, counting down.
AGGAACTCGCGACCTGGTCGGAGCTCGGTGTCGACGGGCATTTCCGTGGAGGCCGTCCCTGGACGCGATACCATGAAACTGTCGGTCCGCCCATGGCCGAGATCGTCGGCGCCCGGACGGATGAGATCATCCTCATGAATGCTCTCACCGTTAACCTCCACCTCATGATGCTGACCTTCTACCGTCCTACCCGGGATCGATATAAGGTCGTGATGGAGGATCACGCGTTCCCCTCCGACCGCTACGCCGTTGCGTCGCAGGTCCAGCTTCACGGCTTCGATCCTTCGGAAGCCGTCATCACTGTGGCACCACGAAGCGGTGAGCACACCCTTCGCACCGAGGATATCGTACGTACGATCAAGGACGCCGGCAACGAGGTCGCGTTGGTTATGTTCGGCGGCGTCAATTACTATACCGGCCAGTACTTTGACCTACCCGGCATCGTTGCGGCGGCCCACGAGGTTGGCGCCGTCGCCGGGTTTGACCTGGCTCACGCGGCAGGGAATGTGGAGCTTCGCCTCCACGACTGGGACGTTGATTTCGCCGTGTGGTGCATGTATAAGTACCTCAATTCCGGGCCCGGTAGCCTCTCCGGTTGTTTTATTCACGAGCGTCAGTACACCAACCGGAATCTTCCCCGACTTGCTGGCTGGTGGGGTGAGGACCTCGACAAGCGTTTTGAGATGGCTGGCGAGTTTCAACCAGCCGCTGGAGCCGCCGGTTGGCAGATCAGCAACCCTAACGTC
>JAHHLP010000238.1 GCA_018679295.1 Rhodothermia bacterium | reverse complement strand
CCACAGAACGCTGCGCAAGTAGTTGGAACTGCTCGAGAGAAGGCGGTATCAGCACTAAGGCGTCGGTGGGTGCCTCAGCATCGAACTGCAATGCAAGTCTACTTGCGGAGTCGACCCATTGCCGATTGACGACAATTCGATCTTGAATGAAGGGCGCAGCGAATAGAGGGACTGTTTGCGCCAGACCCACGAGGATCGCGCAACACGCTACAACAGAAGTTAGCCCAGCCCATCGCAGTTGATAACGACTTCCAGGGATTACCTCCAGTAACAAGTATGGAAGCGCCAAGACCCCTAAGAGGAGTGGACCATTGACCAATCCGGTTACGAAAGCTGCCGGCTGCTCTCCCTGAACACCGAACATGGCTGGATAGCGAATCGGATCCATCATGAGCATCAGCCCCAAGAAGAGCTGCGATGCCAGCAGGAACGCTGACCATGAGATTCGGGCTTGCCGCTCGGTCACGACGCGGGACACCATAAAGGGCGTGATCAGTAGTGTCACTGGAAGGAGTCCCCGAACGATCTCTTCGGGCCAGGCTGCAGGGCCGAGTATCAGGGGAAGCCGGTAGAGACAGAGGAACAGAATTGGAGCAATTGCCAATGCTACATGGGAGCCAGACATGCGATTTAGAAGCGACAGTTCAGTCCTGAATATTGCAATCACGATTAGGATCGCCCCCGGTAGTATGGATACGGGTGCGACCGCGATGATTGAGCACGCGATCCAGTTCCCGCGACGAAATTCTGTTACGAAAAGAACCAAGAGCCCTATGAGTATCGCCAGGGAGGCAAAAGGCGTCATCCGAGCAAGATGGAGTTTGGCGATCGGCGCCCATGGCCAGACTTCTACAAAGATGTAGTTCGCCGCCAGGCCAGACATCGACACCAAAATTGCAGTCAACAGCGCTACTCTAAGAGTCGAATGAGTTGGCCCAAGCCGGCTCACGCAAAGGATACCGCCCAAGGTGAACAAGCCGTACTCGATCCATTCTGCTGGGGGCCACGACGATGGCACGAGATGGTGGGGTACACGCTGATAGGCATATAACTCGACGAAGGCACGACTCGTTAAACGCTCTGTGCCGGTTATACCGTTTAGCAACATCGGCACAAGTACGAGCCCTATCGCCGCTATGAATGCCGCGGCGGCGAGCACGATCGCCCGCCACTGTCGGCGCGTCATTACGTCGAAGAGGAAGAGAGGACCAACCATTATTGCCGGAAGCAATCCTACCAAGAGCTGAATCACGGAGGCCGCACCGAACATTGCATATGCCTTCCACCATGATCGCTGAAGAGCAAAATAGACCCCCCAGACGCTAATAGCGGTTGCGCACGTACTCGGTAACGGAGTATTCCGAAACAACGCGACCCCTCCTATGTCCCCGGCGTTCGCAGCAAGTGTCCAAAACACAAGCAGTGCGGCAGGAAGTAGTGAGCGACTAATAAGCGAAGCAATAGACCGAAGTGCCACTAGAAACGCTGTCAAAGCCGATACGTAAATGAGCAGGTAGGCCGAGGGAAGTGTCAGCCCCGCCTTAATCAGAAGAAAGACGGACACATACGTAAACCACCGAGGAGGGAACCCGAGCATCTCTTGCACAAAAAAGTCGTGAGCAAAGAGTCCGGGTTCTAGAATCGCCAGAGTCGGTGGAACTAGAATCAGGTGATTTGCGGATGGAAACAAATATCCGTTGGTGGAGATGATTCCTACAATCAGCAAGGGAAGAAGCAGAACTTCCATTGCCGCGGTTCGCGTAGTACCGACCGCGGTTCGTGGCGATTGCAAGTTTGAAGTCATCCGGCTTTGATCTCGGCGGCCCCCACGGATCCGCCGATGCTTTTGGTACAGGGGCTCTGCGGCATACCGCCTTTCGGCGCGAAACCAGTCTACGAGCGCCGTCCTCCGGCGAACTGGTAAAGTCCCAGCACAAGGATGGCGCCTCCCACCATGAGGCTGATCGGAATCGCTATGGGTTCGGCGGCACGCGGAAGTAGCAGCTCGCGGTCCACCGTAATCCACGGCCAAAGTGCCCGAAGCGAGCCGGCCATCAGGCCGATCAGGACGGACATCGTCGCGTCGTGGTAGTGCTCCAGCAGCCAGTTTAGGAGCCCGCTGAATGAACCGATGCCGACAGCGGCGCCAGCAGCGAACGTGCCTATGTAGAGCAGATCTCGATCGTGGATTGCATTTAGTGTGGGCTCATAGATCCCAAAAACCACAAGCAGGAACGCTCCGCTCACTCCCGGCAGAATCATCGCACAGATGGCAACCGACGCCATGAAGAAGACGGCAACCAGATTCGGGTCCGACGGGTCGGCCGCGGGCAGTCCCACGAGGAGGAAGGCAGCCACGGCAGAGACGACAGCCATGAGGAGGTTTTTCCATCCCACGGTTCCCATTCGATGCCAGGGGATGTAGAGCGACCCGACGATCAGGCCGAAGAAGGCGGCTCGCATCTCGATCGGGTAGCGCTCCAGGAGTCCCGGAAGGATCGCCGCGCCCAGCAGCAATGCAGTGATTATCCCTGTCAGGACCGGAATCACCAGCGCCCAATCGACAGCGGCGAGGTGAGATCGGAGA
>JAHHLP010000116.1 GCA_018679295.1 Rhodothermia bacterium | reverse complement strand
CCCTGAATTCCCTAACGGCATCTTCACTACTTGTCCTCACGGGATCAGCGATTAGGATGACTCCCGCCGGCTCACCATCTACCGCCACGTATACCGCCGTCTGATGCTGCTGAACGTGGCCGCTGAGTGACTCGAGGCCGTCGGCAGGCAGGCCGTTTGATTCAGATCCCCCTGTGATAAAAGCCTCCCGACCTACTACCACATCCGAGCCGTCCAGCGAGGCCCTTACTCCGAGGCCAGTCTCCGTACTGAAGTTCGTCACCGTTTCGACCGACAGTCCACGCCGCGAGGCCTCGTCCAGTATTGCGCGGGCCAGCGGGTGCTCGGAGCGAGCCTCCGCCGAGGCAGCAAACCGCACCACCTGATCGGCATCGATCGAAAGGCCGACAACACCTTCTACTTTTGGCCTGCCCTCAGTGATTGTCCCGGTCTTGTCGAGAAGAATAGTGTCGACGTGAGCAATCGTTTCGATCGCAGCGCCATCACGAACGAGAACCCCTAGGGATGCTGCCCGCCCAGTGGCGACCATGATCGCTGTCGGGGTCGCAAGGCCCAGTGCACACGGGCACGATATGATGAGCACCGTGACGAATCGAATCATTGCGTTGTTCGTGGCCGGTTCTGGTCCCATGACAAACCATATCAGGGCGGCTACTGCGGCAATCACGATCACAGCCGGCACGAAGATGGCAGCGACCCGATCGGCAAGTCTCTGGATGGGCGCCTTGCCCGCCTGCGCCTCTCGGACAAGTCGGACTATCTGCTGCAAGAGTGTCGACTCCCCGACCCTGGTCACCTCTACCGTGATGGCACCATCCGTACTGACACTGCCAGCATACACTGTCTGTCCTACCGCCTTGTCGACCGGGATCGGCTCGCCGGTGAGTGCGCTTTCATCGATGGCAGAACCGCCCTCTACAATCGTCCCGTCGAGTGGAATGCGTTCGCCCGGACGAACCAGCACGCGATCACCTACAACGGCATCGTCCACCGACACATCCACTATTTGTCCGTCTCGGACCAGATGAATGTGGCGCGGCTGCAATTGAAGTAGTTTCTGAATCGCCTGCGTGGTACGGCCTTTTGCCCGCTCCTCCAGAACTCTCCCAAGCAGGATCAACGTCACGATCACTGCCGCCGCCTCAAAGTAGACGGCCGGTTCTTCACCAGCCGCTCGGAAGACTCCCGGAAACAGGACTGCTACCACACTAAAGACGAAGGCGGACAGAACACCCATTGCAACAAGAGTGTTCATGTCTGCGGCGCGGTGCCTCAAAGCGTTCCAGGCACCGGTGAGAAAGACGCTCCCGCTCCAGAAGACAACCGGAATAGACAGCGCCAGCATGACCCATTTGTCGCCGGAAAATGAGATCGCCCCGTGCGACATGGAGATGACGACGATCGGTACCGAAAGCAGGGCGGCAGCGATAAATCTTCTCAGGAGCGCCCTGTAACGCTTCAGATGAGCTTCATCCGGGTCAGATGACGCTGTCCTCTTTTCGGCCGAATCGGAACCGAGGTCACCCACTGAGGCGATCTCATCGCGGCCGACCATGCCGGGAACGAATTCGACGTGCACGGCTTTGCCGTCACCTGTCGCCTGCACTACTCCGCGCAGGGCCGCGATGCGATTGGCCGCTTCGGAAGCCGCAGCGGCATCCGCGGCCGACAGACGAAGCGTCTCAAGACGAACGTCGTAACCAGAGTCACGAACGGCATGGACCAGCTCCGGGATCAACGGCTCCGTCGCGGCATCAAGACGCACGACGGCCTCTTCGGTCGCGTAGTTGACAGACGCCTCACCGACACCCGCTGTCTTTCCAAGCCGCCGCTCGACCCTCGCGGCACAAGCAACGCACGTCATTCCCTCGATTGGGAGGGTGACTTTGGTGGCTACGCGCTTCTGGTCCTCGGTCGTCTCCATTCAGCCGGATGGGAGCTACGAAATACAGGTTATAAGCCGCCGGTCTCTAATGTTTCAGGCGGATCGCGTGAACTCGCAACGCGCGGAGGACAGTAACCCTACGCTGCCTGCCGTTCGGCCCTTGACAGAGATTCTCCCGTCTCGGCGTCGAAGAAATGCAGCCGGGAAGCGTCGAATGCCAGCCGTATCGACTTGCCGGGTTCAGGAAGTGCCTGCGGAGCGACCCGAGCAACAATGGTCTGGTCCAGGCTTCGCGCGTAGAGGACAATCTCGTTCCCCATCGGTTCAAGCACGTCCAGCAGCAGGTCAAACTCAGCCACTGGGCCGGGAATGTATGGGCTTCCGGCGACGTAGATGTCCTCTGGTCGAATACCCAGGACCACCTCTTGCCCAACCCTTCCATCCAGTTCAGAGCGGCTGCTTTCGGACACGGATACAGTAAACGCGTTACCCTCAGCCCGGAAAGCTGTCTTCCCATCATCATCGACCAAACGTCCCGCAACGAAGTTCATTGATGGACTCCCGATGAAGCCCGCCACGAACTTGTTTACGGGAGCGTTATAGAGATTGAGCGGCGCGTCGACTTGCTGTATGTGTCCGTCCTTCATAACCACGATCCGGTCGCCCATCGTCATGGCCTCAACCTGATCGTGGGTAACATAGATCATCGTGGCGCCCAACTGCCGGTGAAGCTTTGAAATCTCCGTCCGCATCTGGACTCGCAGTTTGGCATCCAGATTCGAGAGGGGCTCGTCGAAGAGAAATACTCTCGGCTTGCGAACAATCGCGCGGCCCACCGCAACCCGCTGACGCTGCCCGCCCGATAGCTGACCAGGCTTGCGATCCAATATCGGTGCGATCCCGAGAATGTCGGCTGCCTGCCGCACGCGCGTGTCAATCTCGTCCTTCGCAAACTTTCTCAGCTTTAAGCCGAACGCCATGTTGTCAAACACGGTCATGTGTGGGTACAGAGCGTAGTTCTGGAAGACCATCGCAATATCCCGGTCCTTCGGAGGAACGTCGTTTACGCGGTCGTCACCGATACGAAGGTCGCCCTCGGTAATGGACTCCAATCCGGCTATCATGCGAAGCGTGGTGCTCTTGCCACACCCAGACGGTCCGACCAGCACCACAAACTCGCCGTCCTCCACGGTGAAGTCCGCGCCGTGAACGGCAACGAATCCATTCTCATAGATCTTTCTCAGAGATGTTGCTTTGACGCTCGCCATATCGCTGGTCGGTTTTGTGCGGACTCAATATACGTTGCGGGGTACTCCCCGCCGAAAACCTCACAGGGATTTTGATCCCGGAAGGGCTTTCTTCTCCCGATCGTCTTTGGTCACCTTCGTATATTTCAGGAACGGTCGGAGAATCGCGCGTTTGGCGACGGGACGGTGATGCACAAGCCGCATGCTTCCACCGCTGATGTCCACCACCTTGAGACCCTGAATTGCGCCTATGGCGCCCGAGAAGACAAAAGCCACGATCTACGATGTAGCGGACCATGCCGGTGTCGCTATATCGACCGTGTCGCGCGTGCTGAATAGTTCGCCGGACGTGTCTGACGCGACCCGAGAACGCGTGCTTGCGGCGATCAACCAGTTGCAGTATCGCCCTGACCGCACAGCCAAATCGTTGGCGGCTGGTCAAATTCATACCCTTGCCGTGGCTCTCCCTTCATTTACGACTCCGTTCCACACGGAGCTCCTGAAAGGGATGCGCGCCGTGCTGCATGAAACTGACCGCGATCTGTTGCTGTGTGACCTAGGCTCGAGAGATCGACACATCAGATTGCTGAATTTTCTGAAGCGCGGCACCGTTGCAGGGCTTGTGTTGGTGGGCGTCGACGTCAACGAAGTAATCGCGACAGAACTCAGGGCGCTTCACGCACCCGTTGTTCTGATTGGAAGCCGTTACGAGGACTTTGATTCGTATCGGTGGGACGACCATGAGGGTTCGCGGGTAGCGGTCCGACATCTGATCGACCACGGGCACCGGCGAATAGCGATGATCCGGTCGCTGTCGAACAGCCCGCTACAGGATCAACGAATAACCGGCTATCGAAAGGCCCTCGCGGAGAGTCGGATCGAGTTTGACGCCGACCTTCTTTTCACCGGTGTGACCGAAAAACACGCTGGCTACAACGAGGAAGCGGGATTCGAAGCCATGGAGCGGATTCTGAATCGTAACCTTGGTGTCACGGCCGTGTTTGCGACATCCGACGTCCAGGCGATTGGTGCGATGAAAGCGATTTCTGATGCAGGGCTTCGGATACCTGAAGATATTGCGCTGGTTGGCTATGACGACATCAAAACCAGTGCCTTTATTGGTCTCTCGAGCGTAGACCAAGCGATGCAGCAGATCGCACGCGCGGCTACAAAGCGAATGATCGACCGGATCGAAGGCAATGCCGATCCCGAACCCAAAAGCGTCGACATTACCCCCACGCTGCGGATTCGGGCATCCAGCGACTTCATACTCAAACCCAAACCCAAGAGAACAAAGAAAAAGTAATGGTGGACGAAAACGTAATTGCCCGTCAACTCGACAGCACGCTATCTGACTTTGAGCCGGGTGACGAATTCGGTGAGCGGTACCACGGCAAGGTGCGCGACACCTTCGCCTCTGGAGACCACCTTATCCTCATCACAAGTGATCGCATCTCTGCCTTCGACCACGTCCTTCGGCAGACGATTCCATTCAAGGGTCAGGTTCTCAATCAGCTCGCAGCATACTTCTTCGAGGCGACGGCGGATGTGGTCCCCAATCACGTGATTAGCATTCCGGATCCTAACGTCACAGTAGCCGTGCGGTGCGACACCGTGCCCGTGGAGTTTGTGGTTCGCGCCTACCTTGTCGGTCACGCGTGGCGAACGTACCGTTCGGGCAAACGCGAACTGTGCGGAATACCGCTGCCTGACGGGATGAAAGAGAATCAGCCTTTCGAGGCTTCGATTCTCACGCCGACTACCAAGGCACAACAAGGGCACGATGAGGATATCAGCAGGCAAGAAATTATCGATGCCGGAATACTGGACGAGTCGACTTTCGATGCGCTGGCCAAGATGGCGTTCTCCCTTTTTGAGACGGGCACCCGGATGGCAGAGGAACGTGGCCTCTTGCTCGTCGACACGAAGTACGAGTTCGGGAAGACTCCAGACGGACGGTACGTTGTCATAGACGAGGTGCACACACCAGACAGTTCACGGTACTTCTATGCCGACGGCTTCGAGGATCGGCTAAGGGCGGATGAGCCACAGCGTCAGCTCTCCAAGGAGTTTGTGCGCGAGTGGCTGATGGACAACGGATTCATGGGCAAGGAAGGTGAGGATTTGCCGGACCTGCCAGACTCATTCCGTATTCGAGTCGCGCAGCGGTATATCGAACTCTACGAGACTATCACGGGGCGGGATTTTAAGCCGGACACCCATCCGAACCCAGCCGCACGAATCAAGGAGGCGTTGGAAGGCGCACTCGCTTGAGACCGCGACATGATCGGGCGAATTAGTCCAAGCGCTTCCTGCGCGCCGTTACAACACGTAGGCATCGGTTCGCCGGTCGGCTAACAGGTCATTGTGGTCGGTTACCCTGCGGTCACGCGATTCGGCTGGATCCAGTTCGACCACTGCGACTCCGGCCTCGTCACGTGTCATGGACACCAGCACCTGACCGGCTGGGCTGCAGACTTCGCTCTGGCCAATGAACGTCAGCGTGCGGTTGCCGACAGACTCCGCGCCGATCCGGTTCGCGGTTGCCGTGAAGAGGTGATTCTCCAGAGCCCGGATGGGCATTGCCCTCGGGCAGTCTGGCCGAACGAGGTTTGCAGGGTGTGCAATAATGTCGGCGCCCTCCAGAGCGAGGGTTCGAGACGCTTCCGGATAGTACCAGTCAAAGCAAATCATCACGCCAAGTGTGTATGGTTGTCCGCTTCGGTCTACGACCGCGAAAACCGGCAGCCCCAGGTTGCCTTGCTCGAAGTGGAGCTTCTCCTCATAATAAAGGTGCAGTTTTCGGTACCGGCCTACGTAGCCGTCCGGGCCTACAATAGCCGCACTGTTAAACAGCCTGCCCGAGCACTCCTCGACCAGTCCCCCCACGACAATGTATTTACCCTCACGGGCCCACTCGACCATGCGGTCAGTCGTCTTGCCGCCCGGCACCGGTTCGGATACCGATTGGGCGTCTGCAGTAGAGCGAAAGAAGTATCCTGTCGCGAACAGTTCGGGCAACACCACAAGATCTGCGTCCACCTCCGACAGCATTTCTTCGACGGTGTCGAGATTGGCGTCGACGGCCAGGAATTCAGGTCGGTATTGAAGTACGGCAACTTTCATTCGAGTGTCGTGGCTCAGGCCCTTTCGTTTCCTTCAGTGCCGACCCACTCCTCGGAACCATCCGCGTAGTTCTCCTTCTTCCAGATCGGCGCCTTGGCCTTGAGCGTATCGATCAGGAAACGGCATGCATCAAAGGCCTCGCTTCTGTGGGGAGCCGAGGCTCCCACGATGACGCTGGCCTCTCCGCATTTTACTTCGCCAAACCGGTGAATAAGGAGGACCTTCTCCAGAGGCCACCGGCCAAGCGCCTCTTCCGCGATACGCTCCAGTTCCGGCACCGTCATTTCGGGATATAGTTCGTATTCCAGTCGAAGCGTCTCTCTGCCGTCCGTAAAACGGCGCGTCTTTCCTACAAAAAGGTTGACGGCGCCCACGTTTCCTTCTTCCAGAAACGCTAGAGCATCCGCCGTATTGAGCTTGGTGGCCTGGATCTGAACCCAATGACGCGGTCCCCGACTCTCGTGCATCTTCACCCTCCACTCGTCGGTGTGATAATCGCTACCTCGTCAGATTCGCTTATGACTGTCTCCATGTCTACATATTCGCGATTAACTGCCAGCCGAATCACCGACTTGAAATCGTCGACGGCAGAATAACGCTGACCAAGCGCAGTGATGAGCTGTTCTCCCGTTGCCGGAAGACGTAGCTCGACCTCGACATGACGCGAGCCAATTCGTTCGGCCAGAACGCTGAATATTCTGACGGTGAGTATAGCCATCTAAAAGACGAAGAAATCAGGAGCGTTTGTGCACCGGATGGGGTTGCGACCAACTACACTGCGTCATCATCGGAAACGAATGACTCGTATTGGGTCCATAGACGCCGCAACCCGAGCCGGAATGTAAGCAAACGTCACGCACAGCAAGACGGTGGCGAATCCTATCACGACGAAATCGACGGGATTCAGTTCGATCGGGGCGGTGGTCATATAGTAGGCGTCTGGCGGTAGCGGGATAACCTGAAAGCGTTGTTGAATCAGCGCAAGGCCGAGCGCAAGAAGTTCACCGACAACCACCCCGATAACCCCGATGGCAAGCCCAAGAACGATCACGAGGTCACGCACGTCCTTTCGACTCGCTCCCAAACTCGTGAGAATGCCGAGGGATTTTGATTTCTCGATGACCAGCATCAGCAGTATGCCGCCCATATTGAATATCGCGACGAGAACGATAAAGCCTATCACGACCGGTATGATGCTTTCCTGCAGATTTACCCACGCGAAGAGACTTCGATACACCTCGCGAATAGTCCTGCTCATCACAGGGAAGGCAAGCCTGGTGCCGAGTTCCAGGACGACCGACTCGGCGCTCGCTTCGTCGACCAAGTCAACGTCGAATCGAGACACTTCATCTTCGGAATACGATAACAGCGATCGGGCAACTTCGATCTTCGCGTAGACGAACGTCTCATCGAAGTTTGCCAGAGACGTCTGGTAGATTCCGCCAACGCGAAACTGCTTAAACCTCGGGCGTGTGGACGGAGAGGCTTCATCCTCCCCTCTAAAAGATATAAGTACAACTTTGTCGCCGACACTAATCCCGGTTTTCTGGGCCAACGTTCTTCCGATAACGACCGCGTTCTGTCCGTCGTTCGTCGAAAGGCCGGCACGACCCTCCACAACAGCGGATGCGATAAACCCGGGCACTTCTCCAACACCGTTCAAGAGGACTCCATCGATCTCCTGGCCGGACCGCCTGAACAGAACGAATTCCTGCAGGACGGGACGGACCTGCGCGACCTCTTCGACTTCCAGTATTGCGTTGCGGACTCCGGATGCGCCTGTAATCGGACGGTCAACCTGGCTCTCAACCTGTATGTCGGCACCGAAACCCAGAATCTTGGCCTCGATTTGACTGCTGAAGCCGTGCACTATCGAGAGCGCCAGGATCAGCGCGGCCACTCCGACTGCAACGCCGCCGATCCCTACAAGAGTGACAAATCTGACGAACGCACGCCCTTCCCGACGAGCGCCGCGATCGCGAATGTATCGCAGGGCCACGAACCGCTGAAAAGTTTTCATGGACGTACGCCGGTCTGCAACTGCGTTGGATCTGGTGGACCACTACAAAATCCTTTCTCGCATGATGTTCCACACATATGGGTGCCTCTTATTGGTATATGTGCGCTGTATCGATCTCAAGCAGGAAATACCCCTGCGGGTGGATCCATCGGCCTCTGCGGCGCGATTCGTCTATGCGGAGGCCCGCACCGTTGAACGCTTCCTGCCAAGCTTCAAAGCGTCGGAAGTCCAGGTACTCTTCCTGCTCCGCCATCTCCCCTTTCGAACGCAGACGATTGGCCAGCTTATCAAGTATTTTAAGAATTGATCCCTGCAACTTATTGTCGTACAGTGATTCCACTACAATTACGCGCTTGCCGGCGATGCGCGCTGCCTCGGCAAGTACCGCCTCGGGGTTGCGCGAATGATGGAGTACGAAATAGAGGATTACATAATCGAATGAGTCGTTCTCGAAGGGCAGTCGATCGTCGTGGAGACGGGTCCACGGCAAGTCCGCACGATTCATGTCGACCACGTCGGCCAATTGAACCTGGAGCGATCCTTCGGTCGCGGCAGCAAGCCCGACATATCCCTCTCCAGACCCGAGATCCAGCACACGAACGCCGGCGCCGCCGTCCACCCAATCCCGGATCATCCGCCATTTTCGTCGGCCACGCGATCGTTGAAGCCACTGTAGCGCATCATCGAAGTAGTAGGAAACGCCCAGGACTGTCCAAACGCCCCATCCCGCAATGACAAACGACCAGTAGGGGCCATCGATGTAGATCACGTAGGTACCGACACTGATACCTGCCAGCCAGTACCAGTGCCAACGAAACTTCGCCTCGAATACCATCAGAAACAGCATCGGGATTAGGTACCATGGGTGGATCGTTGTTGAGAAAACAAAGAAGGCTGCCATAACGACGACCATCGACTTCTCCAGACTCCAGCGTAGCCTCCAGTCGGCGATGTAAATCAGGGGAAGTGCCGCCAAAAACAGCCACCGAAAGAGCGGGCCGATGACTTTACTCCAGTCATCGCCCGTCGCGAAGCGCATGACTTCCTTGACGAAGAAGTAGGGGCCGGCGTTGAACTCAAAGTAGCGGACGTAGAGGTCCAGCGACGCTGCGACGTTACGGATTGCCTCGGCGGAGGCATAGGGCAACACCAGAGCGACTGTGATTGCGGCGGCTCCAGCGATCGCTTTCCACCCGAGGCGCCACCCTACCGCCGGCAGAAAGACAAACGGATAGAGCTTTACCATTCCTGCCCCGGCGATGGCGGCGCCCGCCACTCCTCCCTTTCCCCGCCGAGCAGCCAATACGCCAATCGCGAGGAGCCCGACGGCAAGACCTTCGGTATGTCCCTGGCCGGCGATCTCGAGGATGACGACGGGATTCCACGCATACAGAATGGCCCGGCCTGGCTGAACCAGTGTGACAAGTACCCAAAGCGCCGCAAGCTCACCGAGAAGTAGCATGAGCTTTATCGCGTAATATGTTGCGGGCCATTTGCCGTTAGTAACGTACGACGCGACTGCAAAAGTAGCCTGCGACAACGGAGGATACACCGAGTAGAAGTCAGCAGAGTTCAACCTTTCGAATACTTGCTCGTCGCGCAGCGGCGCAACAGCGTCGTCGTGAGGCAGAATGAGGTACGGGTTATGTCCTTCTGTCTGGAGCTGACCGTCCCATGCGTATCGAAACGCGTCATCGGAAAGGCCTGGTGGAAGCCAGAACGCGCCCGCACGAAGGACGACGGCCACAATGATCACCGTCCGCCACGACAGAGTCGCGTAACGTGCAATCACAGTAAGAAGCGCACAGCCCCCGATCATCACCCCGACAAAACCAGCGAGATTGCTGGTTCTCTCTGCCAGAAAAGGTGCCGCCAGAAGGAGAAGAACGTGCAGGAAGACGAGCGAGATATCCCGCGTCGTCCGGGAGGAGGTGCCGTCAGTCCGACGATGAGTGCGCACTGTTGCGATGGAAGATGACGCGCGTCTTGCGCCCTTCGTTCTCGTAATTCACTTCGTCGGCGATTGATTCAAGAAGGAAGAGACCGCGGCCACCGTCTGCAAACAGCTTCGCATCACTCAGTGGATCCGGAACCTGTTCGCGAGTGAATCCAGGTCCCTGATCCTCCACCGAGATTTCGATCCTGGAATCACAAACGACGAACTCGATGAAGACTCTCTTGGATTCGTCAAACTGATTCCCGTGCTCCATCCCGTTCGTAACGGCCTCCGACGTCAGAAGCACGAGGTTATACACGAGATCCTCGTCATCGAGCCACTCGGTGAAGAAGCTCTCAGCACGATTGACTGCCTCCTCGATATTGCTGTGATTGCTCGACATCTCGAGTTGCAGTCGCTGCAAACCAGGATCCGTTTTCACAGCTTCGTGATGGGTGAGGTGAAGATTCTTTTCCGGGATAACAGGATTGTTCGAACTTGTTCTACGTGAGGAAAGGCTCTGCCAACAAGCTGCGGCGCCCCGCGAAGTTAGTCTATTATTGCCGCCTTTTTCAAGGTGGCCCCCATTCCCTTGGCCGTTATCCGTATCAGATACACTCCGGATGGTACTCGTGTACCCGATTCGTCGGTAAGGCTCCACCGCACGCCACCCAAACCGCCATCGACCTGGAGGTCGCGCAAACGCTGTCCCGACGACGAGAAGATCTGCACTCGGGCCTCCGTGGGAAGTCCCGCAATCATGAGTCCTTCCGAGTGCGACGATCGAACCAACGGGTTTGGAAAGACGAAGACGCCGTCCAAATTGGAGGCGGCATTCGAGAGCCGAATAACGGCACCCTCAGCCGACAACCTATTCCCGCTCGAGGCACTCATACGCTCCACCGTCAGAACCGTCTCCAGTCCGGTAGCGCCGATAGCAGTGCCTTCGATTCCCAGCAGCACTTCATCGGGCCGGTCCGGACTCCAATCAGCGTGGCGAATCCTGCCTGTGGGCTCAATGCCGTAGTTCGCCACGTCAACCGCCTCATTTCCAACGAGATTCTCGGAGAAAGTCAGCAGCACTTCGGATCGCGACAGGACCTGCCACGAACGAACTATGAGGTCGGAAGGCGCCATACCTGGAAAAACGACAGGCACAGACTCTTGGCCTACCGGAGTTCCCTCAGCGTCTGTGACGTTTGCCAATCTCAGCGTGTCGGGGCCGGACACTCCCCGTAGCGATAGTAGAACAGCCCGGTCGTTCCTGGTCAGCAGTAACCCGGATACCGTTGCTCCCGAGCTCAGAGTGAAAGACGTTGTTTTGAGATTGACTGGCATGCGCTCTGTAAATTCAATCTCGACCTGCCCCGGAGCCGGGTAGGTGATGTGCTCCACTATCGCACGTGGGTGCGGACGAACCGTCCTTAGACGCGACAAAGGGCTAGCGACGCCGGCTCTCCATCCGCGAAGGGCGTATTCGCTGGTCGTCGATACCGAGTCGATGAAGATGCTCGACGCCGAGGCTCCAACCGGGTCGAGTTCCCCACTATTTTCCGCGCGATAGATCCACGTCGAGTCCATGCCTGCCGCGGCCCATTCCAGTCGGGCGGCCTCGCTGTCCAGGGCATAGAGCGAAACCCAGTTGGGTGCCGGTACATCGGGAACGGCCACCGGGGCGGAAACCACGTAGAGGCGTCCATCGGCACTACCGATCACGACTTCGTCGCTACCGTCGAGATCCAAATCTCCTGTCACCGCCTTTATTGATCTCGTCCCATCGAAGCCGGGGTCCAAACCTCTCGTAGTATGGTACATGATCGACCAGGCATCGCTATCAACTCGCAGCAAGTAGAGGTCAGGAGGGTTCACGATTACAAGCTCATCCTGTCCATCACCATCGATATCCGCGGCTGCAATGGTTCCATGAGCAGAGATCTCGCCCGGAATCGCGATACTATCGCGGAGCGCCAGCGAGTTATCGTCTACTACATCAAATAGGTAGTAAAGGCCTATGTCGGGCTCGTTCGTGCCTGCCGACGTTGTCGTCAGCCAATTGTGAGTGTACGTAACAACTTCGTTTGCTCCATCTCCATCGAAATCACCAGAGATAAGCCTTGAACCGGCGTTGTAGCGGTCAGTCTCATAGGTCCACACAGCTGCGTACTGATCGTTGTCGCTTGACTCAAATAGAATCCAGTCACCGTCGCTATCGCCCGCGAGCATATCCGGAAGCCCGTCTCTATCGAGGTCACCCACTAGTGGCTGGGGTTGCTCAAAGGAGTTCTCCCCGATCTCGGACGCGAGCACAGAGGTGGGATTCTCAAGCCGGGCACGCTCGACGTAGTCCGATCCGTCGAACGCGCGGACTATCCACTCCCGGCTGTTATGCCCAATCAGTTCCGGAACGCCATCTGCATCAAGATCAAAAATCCGAGCACCCCACAACGCCTGATCCGAATCCGAGAACCCCGTCGTATCGACGAACGAGACACGAGAAGGATACCCGTTGGGCTGTTCCTGTTCCAGGATCACGGTTGATGGGCCCACTTGTGTCAGCAGTTCAATCAGGCCATCTCCGTCTGAGTCTCCCTGTCCTCTGGGAAACGTGGCGACGATAAGCGAAGCGGCCCTGCGGAGATCTCCGTTCCACTCGTAGACGGCAAGCGTGTCCCCTAGCCAGCCATCCTTGTAGATGTTCAATACGATCTCAGGGAGGCCATCGTTGTCGAAGTCCGTCGTGGTGTCGAGCAAGAATCCGTGCGGCACCTGCGTAGCGGAAAGGCTCACTGCTCCCGAGTTCTGAGAGTTGCGGGGTAGGAAGACGGTTTGTTGGGCCGTCGTCGAAAGGCCAGTCGCATTGACAACTCTCACTTCGACTTGAGCCACCCCACCGGCCAAGCCGGAATCCACGAAAACCAGGCCATGGCGGCGCGAGATTCGATCGGAGACAACAGTCTCCTTTCTTCCGTTGAGTGTTATGTCGAGTTCAACTTTGCCGAGATCGTCAGATTCTACATCTGCAACGACAGCGTGCATGCCGCCAACAAGGCCATCGTCGAGCAGGTGAATCGTCACCTGTGGCTGGGTCCTGTCAAGAAAGACCCGCCTTCGATCCTCGATAGATTTACCCGTGCGCAGCATCGCGCGCAGTCGCAGAACGTATGGTCCGTCGGCGAAACTGCCTGTATTCCATTCGCCGAGCGTGCCTTCCAGGACCTGATCCGTAACTGGGCCGGAGATAACGGTCCAGTCCTGCGGAGGACCGTCAGTGCCGCCCGATGCCACGGATACCTCGTAGCTCTCAAAAGATGGATCGAGCACGGATCCCACCACGCGCACGATTTCCTCCGATGTGCCCTCATCGTTACCGGGTCGAGTGATTTCGACTCGTGCCGGCAGCGCTCGCCTGACGGCAGTTGCTACCTGCAGCAGGCCTGCTCCTGTTCGGTGGTCCCAACCTGTTTCCCCGATGTCTGCTGCTGAGGCTGCGAGTACAGAGCGCACCGACCCGGGCGAAAGTTCAGGCATGACCGACTTGACGAGAGCGGCTGCCGCCGAAACCATTGGCGCAGCCATCGATGAACCACTTCGTCGCCCGTAGAGTTGATCGTCGGAAGTGTCCCCCGATGCAGTCGGCATTGTCGTCGTAAATACCGCACTCCCCGGCGCACCGATGTCGACGCCAGTGCCGAATGTCGCTCGGCTCGCGGCACCCGCGCCCGCGCGATCCAACCAGACTACCGATATGACCTCCGGATAATCTGAAGGGTAATGCGGATCATCGCCACCGTTGTTGCCGGCGGATGCTACGACAGTCACACCGCGGTTCACTGCAAATCGTATCGCGTCGCGCATCAGAGGAGAAAGGTGCGTATCACCAAACGACAGGTTGAGCACACTAGCCCCAGCCTCCGTGCCGTAAATGATTGCCCTCGCGATATCGTCGTCGTCTCCCCTTCCATCACGACCAAATGCCCGGATTGGCATGACGGTTACACCGGGTGCCACACCCACGATGCCGATCCCGTTCTCTCTTGTGGCCGCCACAATTCCCGCAACGTTGGTTCCGTGACCGGAGCCGTCGTCGCTGGCGTCAGGATCCGGAGACCGAAAGTCGCCTTCCTCCACGTTTGACGGACGATCCACAAAGTCGTAGCCGGCGACATCGTCGATGTAGCCATTCCCGTCATCATCAATTCCGTTGATGTCGCTATCCGTAAGAATCCCGTTACCATCCAGGTCTTCTCCTGCGTTCGTCGCGATCTGTCCGGCTAGATCCGGGTGATCGAAATAGATGCCTGTATCGATGAGCCCCACGACCACGTCTTTCGAGCCGTCGGTTATCGACCATGCCCCATCCATCTCGACAACCGAGAAATGGGAGAGGCTGTCGGCAAAAGGGTCAGGAACCCTCTCGCTCGCATCCAACGTGTAGGTGTAGTTGGGTTGTACGTACGACACGTCTTGCCTGGACGTGAGCAGCGCCATCAGATCTCGAAACGCAGCGCTGTCTTGTACCGTCACGATGAAGACAGGTGCATCGAACGCTCCCGTCTTCCCCAGCCGCGGCGCTGTCAAGAGGGGTACGACTGTTGAGACATTATTGAGAAGTTCGGCACTGCCCGGTACATCAGTCGCTTTCGCGGGCGCGTCGAAATAAGTCAGCAGCTCGGACCCATCAGCGGGCCGAACTATCAGTTCCACCTGGCCGAGCGCCACATCTTCGGCACCGATACAAGCGAACGCAAGCAGGATCAGCGCCCTGCGTACGCACCCAACGCTCGAAGTCGTGTTCGTACCGTCCATGATACGCCCTATGAGTCCGCCTTTGAGTCTTTCGACAGACATGCGCCTTCCTCTACGCGGCTGCGTCGACGACATCTTGAAGCAAGTCTGCAAGATGTCGAGTAAGTACTCGGCGGTCAAAACGCGACGCGAAGTCGGCGTCCGGGACTTGTTCGCGATCTGCTTTCCATCGGTCGTAGAGTCGCACGATCGCAGCCGCGATGGAGGGAACGTCGTCGGGATCCACGACCTCTGCCGCCGCATAACTGGACAGGTCACTCCGTGCAACACCCTCGGGTACGAGACCGAGAATGGGTCGACCCGCACCGAAATATTCGTATAGCTTTCCGGTCGATATTGCTTCAGCTCCGGGCCGATTGCCAATCGTCAGCCAGAGCACGTCAGCCGCAGCGAGCATTCTCGTCAACTGGTTGTGAGGTTTGTAGCCGTGGTATCGGACCAGCCGCTCGAGTCCCAGTTCGGCAACCAGAGGGGCCATATAGTCC
>JAHHLP010000359.1 GCA_018679295.1 Rhodothermia bacterium | reverse complement strand
AGTTGACCTTACGGCACTGGCACAGTCGTTCGTCAACGACTGCGAGAACTGGGCCGCCAATGTGGCACCGTTTCCTGAAGAAGACTCGATCGACAAAGAATCCTTCCTTGAGGCAGAACTGACGCCGGCCGCATCGACGGACGATCCGTCCTCGGAGGATGCCATCGGTAAATGACCCACCTTCCGGACAGGTCGACTCCTGCCCGTGACCGAGCCGGCTGTCACTAGACCGGACGACGGCCGGGCCGGTGGCCCCATCGCGTGCCGCGCCCCCGCATGACGGAGGTGCGGCACCGGTGTTTTTCTCGTGCGGGTGCAAACTCGAACTCTTAGGGAAATCCCGTCAATTCGAGTCGAAGTTCCTCCGCACGAATGACAGGTGGCCGGATGGCGGATCCCGGCACGAGCGAACCCTAGCTTATGGGTCTTCTCATTTCGTTGCCCCATCAGCAAAAAGGTTCATGTCATGCTTCGAAACGCCGCTACGTGCCTGGCGACAGCACTCTTGCTTGCGACGCCCTACCCTACCCTGGCTCAGTCCAATGTGCCCGCCGAGCAGGGGGTGTACGAATACGTCATCAGCCCCGCCGAGATATCCGTAGACGCCGCTGCAGCAGCCATTGAAGGGTCGGCTGCTGATGCAGGATGGGAAGTGGTATCGATCATGGAGTCCGGAGTCCCCGATGGCTGCGCATACAAATCTATCGTGGTCGTGCTCTATGACGAGGGCTATGCGTCCGTCTTTGCTCGCGCGAACCCAAATACGGCCCCCTTCGCTGCCCTCGACCGAATCAACGTGTTCGAAGACGAATCAGGCGTGCACGTGTCCGTCGTAAATCCGCACAGCATCAACCGGACCGTCATGATGAATGATGCCGGCTACACGTCTTTCTCGCAGAGTCACCTGTCGAAGCTGCGGGAGATGATTACAACTTCCGTACCTGGCGAGGCATCCAACAAGCAGTACGGCCAAGTCCGGGATGAAGGGTACATCGGACGGACGATGGGCGTCATGGCCGGCGGTCGATTCGACGGCAAGATTGAGGAACTCATGATCTCTGATCGGCCCCTCGCTGAGGTTGCCGAGGCGGTGGAGAGCGCGCTTGCCCGTCCCGGAGTCAAGTGGGGCACAACCCTCTCCTTCAGACGCGACATGCCTGAGATTAACACAGTCCTCTTCGGTACAACAGGAACGCCGCTGGACTCCCGGTCCTTTGAGATCGTTCAGGCCGGAGGCGACTCCTCACGCGATGGCTTTGCCTGCCCTGGCATTGCCCACGCCGCCGCTTATCCGCTGGAACTCGCGGTCACGGAAACCGAGGATGGCACTTCTGTCCGAATGGTCGACGCGATGTACCGGATGAAGATGTACTTCGAGGACGCGGGTAAATTCGCCTTCATGAAGAACATGACCATGCCGGGGTCGATTGCGGGCGAGATTCGAGACAAGCTGGTAATGACCGTTAGTCTGTGACGGACTAAAGGGCAGGTATCTGCTGGCAACGGCCCGAACGGATTTGGGTGTACCTCGGGGTTTGCGCCGCACACTCCGGTCCTTCGTATGGAGAATTGGGCGGGTCAATTCGACGAGGGTCGCCATTTTGAGTTGCGCTTGCATGCGACGGGCGCAATAACGGATATAGAATGGACTGTCTCCATCAGCCTGTCCCTGCAAGCATCCTGTTTTTGAAGAACCTGCGTCAAAATCCGTGAAGTTACCCACACCCCCGCCACCGCCTTGCAAAACGGCTATAAACTCCGTTTCTTTCTAGATCCTGCCGGTTAAGTCGGGCTTTGCTCATCGCCCGCTTCATGTCCCCCAACCCCGGCAAGTCAACCGAAGTCCCACCTGCTCCTACCATTTCATGTATCTGAGCAAAATCGAACTGCACGGCTTCAAAAGCTTTGCAGGCCGGACCCAACTCCAATTCGATCCTGGGATAACCGCCGTCGTCGGCCCGAACGGCTGCGGCAAATCCAACATCGTCGACGCGGTACGCTGGGTGATCGGTGAACAGCGGGCGCGGGTGCTTCGCTCGGAGAAGATGGAAAACGTCATCTTCAACGGCACGGCAAAGCGCCGCCCCCTCGGGATGTCGGAGGTCAAACTGACCATCGAGAACACCCGCGGTGTCCTGCCCGTCGAGTACTCGGAGGTGGTGATCGGACGACGACTCTACCGGTCCGGCGAATCCGAGTATCTCCTGAACGGCGTGCAATGCCGCCTCAAGGACATCACGGACCTGTTCATGGATACCGGCATGGGAGCGGGCGCCTACTCGGTGATCGAACTCAAGATGATCGAGGAGATACTCTCCGACAATGCCCAAGACCGGCGACGGCTGTTCGAGGAGGCCGCCGGCATCACCAAGTACAAGCTTCGGCGGGCGCAAACCATGCGCAAGCTCGACTCCACACAGGTCGACCTCACCCGCCTTCGTGACCTCGTTGAAGAGATTGAGAAACGGGTTCGCTCGCTCAAGCGTCAGGCGAACAAAGCCGCACGGTACCGCGAGTTGGAGGAAGAACTGCGGACCCTCGAGTTAACGCTCGCCTGGCTTGAGTACAGCCGGCTCGAACAGCAGCGAAGCGCACTCGACGACGAGATCAAGAACCTCCACGATGATCTGGAGGGTCAGAACGCACAGCAGGGAAAGCAGGAAGCGGAACTGGAGTCGCTCCGCAAGACGCAAATTGAAAGAGAAGAACGCCTGCTCGAAAGCGAAAGCGAACTGCAACGCCACGTTGACGCCGTCCGGCGAATCGAAGGCGAACTTCGGCTTCTCGGCCAGCGCCTCGATGTCTGCCGCCGCGACCGCGCCCGCAACACTTCGGAGCGCGCCGAGGCACTGGACCGGGCAAAGACGTTGGAATCCGAGCTCGACGACTTGCGAGAGCGCCTGGCCGCCGCCAAGCCGGAGCTGGAGGCACGCACTGCAGAACTGGAGAAGGCACGCGAAGAACGGGATCGCACCCGTGATGCAGCAGAATCGGTAAGGGTGCAGGTCCAGGAGATCCGGGAGAAGGTCGGGAAGGTCTCCGAAGAACTCGCGACACGCCAGCGGCAACTCGACAGACTGGAGAGCCGAAACGAGCTGTTGGAACAGGACCGGAACGCGTGCGTCGCGCAGATTGAAGGCCTCCAGTCTTCCGTCGTCGACGTCAAGGCCGAACTCGAGAGCGCACACGAGGCCGTAGAGGTCGCCCAAAAGGCCGTAGACATCGCCCGCCGAGAACTACAAAAGGCCGAGGAGCGGAAAGAAGCGCTTGAGACCGATCGCGGAAGGACGACCGAGGCCTTGCGCCGGGTCGAGAAGCAGCGTGAGGCTGCCGCGGCAGAAGTACAGCTGCTCTCAAGCCTCGTCACATCCTATGACGATTTTTCTGAGGCGGTCCAGTATCTGGCCGAACAACAGAACGACAACGGAGGCGACCTGATGACCGTGGCCGACGTCGTCGGCTGCGACGCGGCGGATCGGC
>JAHHLP010000168.1 GCA_018679295.1 Rhodothermia bacterium | reverse complement strand
CGTCACCACAGTCGTTGCGATTTGATCCGGGGTCTGAACCCGCAAAGCATAAGCGCCTGCTGCCAGTGGCTCGCCCTGCGGAGCGATGGCAACCACAATTTTGTCGAGAATGTCGACGCGTTGGCGGCGGTGTTCAACCAGGAGTTCGGCGACGTCCTGTCCGTAGTAGCACAGGATGTCACGGTGACAATCGAATGCGAAGAGGGCATCCGCCCCGTACGCGTGCTTGGTCGCGAGGCAGACATCGACGGTCAAACCGTGACGGTCAGTCTCAATCAACTATACAGCCAACAGGAGAAGTACGTCCTGTTGGAAGTTGAAACGGAGCCGTCGGTGGCCGGTGATGATGTTGAGATCGCGCAGGTGTCGATGTCATACGCGAACATGTTAACGCATGACGAGGACGAACTAAGTGCCACGGTTTCCGCACGTATTACGGAATCCCAGAAAGTGGTTGAGGAAAGCGTCGACAAGAAGTCGATGGTGGCGGCCGTCGAGCAGCAGGGAATCCTGAATGAAGAGAAGGCCATCGAACTGCGAGATCAAGGCCTGAAAGAGGAAGCCGAGGAGGTCCTGAGACAGAACGCGGCTTTCTACGAAAACAATGCGCAGTTGTACGATGATGACGGGCTGTCGGCAGGAGCCGACAGAAGCCGATCGGCAATCGTCAATCTGGAAGACGATCGTTGGAATCAACAGCGCAAATCAATGCGCTCGGACCACTACAAGGGCAAGGTGCAGCAGAACAGTCAGTGACGCTTCGACGATGCGCCACTGATAGGAAGACGACATCGCTAGTGGGATGAACAGCACGGTACTTGTTTACTGCAGATCGGATCTTGAGCCAAGCATGTTTGAGGCGCCGGAGATCCGGTCATTCCTCGAAGCTCGCCGCGATCTTTGCCACGCGAACATTTTCGCGACACATTATTTTTTCCAGTCCTCGTCGACAATAATGACGACGTTGCCCCTCTTGTGCCCCTTGTCTACGTAACGGTGAGCCTCTACCATTTGCTCGAAGGGATAGGTCCGATCAATGACGGGCATAAAGTGGCCTGCCTCAGCCAACCGGGCAAGGAACTGCAAGTCCTCGACATTGGCCAAGGCCGGACCGGCGATGACTTTCTTGTTACTTGTTATAGATACCCAGGGTATCTGCAGTAGGTCCGACAGAGTTCCGAGGACGACAAGCAGGCGCCCCCCTTGCTTTAGGAGGTTCTTGCTGCGAGAGAACGGAAGTGTCCCAACCGTATCTACAATTATGTCATAGGTCGACCCGTGCGAGGCTACATCTTGCCTCGTATAGTCTATTACCTGATCGGCCCCGACGGATTGGACGAGCTCCACATTTGCGGTGCTGCACACGCCGGTCACGATTGCCCCGAAGTGCTTGCCAAGCTGCACCGCTGCACTCCCTACTGCGCCGGATGCACCATTGACGAGAACGTTGTCCTGACTACGGACATTGCCCCGGCGAAGGAACTGCAATGCCGTCGTTCCGCCGAAGGAAAGCGCTGCAGCCTGTTCGAAGGATAGGGTGGCTGGTTTTGGTGCGATCGCAGCATCCTGCGACATTACTATGTACTCCGCGTGACATCCCAGAGACTCGCTATATGCAACCACATCATCGCCCGGGCTGAATCTTGTTACTTTCGGCCCGACAGACTCGACTCGTCCAGCTACTTCAGTCCCTAATATCGGCTGCCTCGGTCTGGAGATTCCGAACATAAATCGTGAGACGAGCTTGAAACCCCTCGGAATCTCAAGACTTCTGATTCTCCAATCACCGGAAGTCACAGTCGTGGCATACACCTTGATGAGGACCTCTTTGCCGCCATGAACAGGTATCGGGAGGTCCCTGAGTCGAAGCACTTCGGGTGGTCCGTATCCGGTGGCGACGAAAGCTCGCATGGTCCCTTCGACACCTGAATCGGTATAGGTTTTCTGGCCGTTGCTCATTTCAACAGAGGTTGCGTGCAGGACGTCAGAATACTGTTCTTCGTCAAGCCGGCAATCTCAGGAGATCCATCCAGAGGATCGCCTGACGCGATTAGTGTAGGCGCAAGGATTTCCAGCAGCGGGGCGCGAATGACTGCGTTTTGCGCACCCGGCTGGTAACAACTTAAGACCGGTTCAGGTGTCCTGCAGGGCCATTGCTATAGGTGGATTCGTCGGAGTTCTTTGGGTGCAAAGCCGATTCGAGACGTGTCATCTGGGTTAACATTCAGGGCCGCCAGAGCTTGCCGAACCGCACCAGGACGATCTGAACCTGTGCGTCATCGAGTGCTTGGGAACCAGCTGCAGAGGTGGTTCTAACTGTTTCTTATCATTGCTTCAATAGCCACAGAGGATGTCGGTCGAACAGATGCCGCACTGACCATCAAGGCGAATTCAGCATAACGCACCTCTCAGAATATTCGGTACGCACACCCAATGATTGATCGGGTACTTGTAACAGGGATTACTGGCTTCATCGCCAAACACGTTGCCCTGCACCTCCTCAGAGAAGGGTTCCACGTTCGCGGAACGGTCCGCGACATGTCGTCAACGGATGACCTCCGCAAGACTATGGAGTCAAACGGCGCGGAGGTGGCCGGCCTTAGTTTCGCTCAGGCAGATCTCGGATCCGATGCAGGATGGGAAGAAGCAGCAAGGGAATGCACCTACATTCAGCATTTAGCGTCGCCCTTTCCTATCGCGCAGCCCCGGGATAGGGAGTCACTGGTGCCCGCCGCGCGCCAGGGTGCGCTTCGCGTGCTTGAAGCGGCCAAACAGGCGCAGGCCAAACGGATCGTTGTAACCTCATCGATTGCTGCCATGATGTATGGGCCGGGTCGTGTCGGAGTAGTCAGTATCCGTGAAGACGATTGGTCCGACATCGAATGGCCACACCTGACTCCTTATCAGGTTTCGAAAACGCGGGCAGAGCAGGCCGTTTGGGAATGGGCCGAGGCAAATGACTGGAAAGATCGGATGGTTGTAGTCAACCCGGGCTTGGTCCTTGGCCCGACTCTGGATCGCAAAATCGGCACCTCCATGAGCGTCATCCAACTGATGATGCAAGGGGCGTACCCCGCAGTGCCACCCGTTCATTTTTCGATTGTCGACGTGCGCGACTTAGCGAGCCTGCATGTAAGAGCGATGACCGAACCGTCTGTCGCCGGGCGCCGGCTTGTCGCTGCTGGGGAAACGCTTTCCATGAGCGAAATGGGGCGTGTCCTGCGAGAAGAGTTTTCGGAACGAACGAAGATTCCGTACCGAGAGCTGCCCGCATTTCTCGTTCGCCTGATGTCGGTCTTCGACCGATCTCTGAAGTCGATAACCAACGACCTCGGGGTGGTACCTGTAGCTGACAGCGCCTACGTCACAGAGCTGACAGGAGTGGAATGGAGATCTGCCGCAGAGGCTGTTCGCGCGGCCGGACATTCACTTGTCAAGTTCGGTGTCATGGACTAAGTCATAACGGCTGTTCTTAACAGCGGTTTGAAGAGGGTCAGTCGTCCTTCCTGAACGGATTTCCGCTATCCGTCCATAGGGCCGAACATAAGATTGGACGAACGTCGGTATTGGCGCCTTTCGGCGAGATCAAATCCGCGCTCGACGTTGACACAACTTCCTAGGGCCACGGAGAAGCAGCCAACGAGGTGCCAACATTCACGACTGAATAACAGCCGCGGGCTCGGCT